>CANONT010000008.1 GCA_947567695.1 uncultured Clostridium sp. | reverse complement strand
TTTTGTTTTAGAATTTGTTAACGTTATGCAAGGTAGCCGAGGAATTTATGCCAAAAGGGTAAAAGGTTCCCAAAAGCTAAGGATGCCAGCCCTCCATGTGCAAAAAGAAACGTCCCCATTGCACACCCATTGCACATCATGACTCTACTTCTCGAGCTTTTACAATAATTCTTTTTTTAGAATCAGTCGTGCAAGTAATAAGAGTAACCTCACGTTTTCCATTCGTTTCTTGTGACAAACATCTAACATCCTCTGGTTCCACCAAATAAATGTCATAAACTTCATATTCAACCCTTCCAATAGAAGGCTCCGAAATGACAAGTCGATTTCCCACTTCTAAACTCCTTAAATTGTGAAACATATTTTTATTTTGAAAATTATGACCTGCCACACAAAAGTTGCCTATTTGATTGGGATCTGCTCCCCAGAACTTAGTAACTGATACATTTAAAGCATTTTTAGAATACTGTTTCAATATATAAGTATTCAGAGCAATTTCTGGAATTTCTAGTTTAGCTACTACGTCATATCCTTTATATTGCTCTATAATTTCTTCCTTTGGATATTCTTTGGCAATACCTGTTAGTACTTCTCGATTTGTCTCATTTTCTTTTTTTTCATTGGTATTTTCATTTGCTATACTTATATTTTGTGTTTCATAGGAAGATTTCCTTGCAATTTCTTGTTTTTTAAATTGAATATCTTTATATTCTTCTACCACAAACCACAACATAATGCCAAAAATCGCACCTATTATGACATAATTCAATATCTTTATTTGCTTTTTGCTTTTTGTTTCTTTCATCTTTCGTCTCAGACCTTTCTTCTTGTGTATGTAATAAGATGTTCTGCCAATATGCCAAAACATCTTATGATTCCAACTTCAGATTTCTTTCTATAAAGGAAACCTTTTATTATTGTTTTCTTTTATTAAAATAAACATAAGAACTAGCTAAAGCCATTAAAACAACAATAACTGGAATATATAAATTGCTACCTGTTTTAGGTAATTTCTTTGGTGTTTCATCTGGTTTCACTTCTTCTACTTCTGGTTCCTCTGGTGTAGTAGGTTCTGTATTGTCTGGAGTGGTAGGAGTTTCTGGAGTTGCTTCTTCTAATACAGTAAATGGAAAAGCTTTTTCTACAATTACTTGATCGGAATTGTCTCGGTCAATTAATTTTAAAGTAATGGTATAATCTCCTGCTTGACTGAAAATTGCTTTTGTTTGTAATACTTGTGAAACATCTTTTCCTCCTATTTTATAACCTTGAGCATCTCCCCAACCACTTTGAATAATATCATGTTCTAAGTTAGCTTGGTCAGTTGCTAATAATTGAACAGTTGCACCTGCTGGTGTTGTTGCTTCTGCAATTAATCTAGCATGTTCATAATAACGTCCCATTGGGGAAGCATAAGAAAGTGTCATTGCCTTTTCTTCTGTTTTGACAATTTCTCCTGTGTGTTCTAATTTTAAAGTATAGTCTACATAGACTGGTTCCACTGTTACATTTTTAACAATTGGTGTGGTGATGTCATCAAATTGTACAGATGCATCTGCATTGGCTAACCCTTCTGCTGTAATAGTAAATTCTGTTGGGTTAGATGTTGTAATATCTGCCTTGGCACGGAAAGTCACACTCATATTAGTTCGTGGATTGGTTCCTCCTGTTGCGTCATGATAAACAACTCTTACTTTGTCTGTTGTGTCATTCGCTGTTCCTCCGTCTGCTGATACATAATCAAATATCTTATTGTCATAGGCTACATCAAATGTATATGCCCCTAAGTCTTGTCCAAATTGAACGGTTACTTTTACTTCTTCTCCTGGTCTTACAGTTGTTTTGTCTGTTTGCACATCAATGGTATCTAAACCTGCTGCATAACTGTTTTCAGTAAAAATAAGTACAGTTAACAATGTTACGATAGCAAAAATGCTAATAATTTTTTTCATAAAAAATTTCCTCCTTTTTTGTTTTATATTTCTATTATGTCAATTTTTCTTTTAGATTATAAAAAAAACACAATAGAAATTTTTTCTATTATGTTTTTTTCCTTTTTTTGCCATCATTTTTATAAATACTCATAATACTAGTCAATAATAAAATCATATCTCCCATAACAAGGAACCAACTATGATAATACGAATAATACAAGCCATAAAAAACGCCTGTTGTTGCCCCTGATATTCTTACTAACTTGATATTGGTTTGCCACAAACAATAGGTTCTAATGATAGAGCCAATTGTCGGTAGAAGAGAAATATATCCATTCCACGTATAAATACAATTAACAATAATGATACCTTCAAATAAAATAAGCACTAAAATATACATTTTTTTGCTAATCTTCTCACTTTGCATAAATATGAAGGTTCTGATAAAATTCATAATGCTTAAAAAAGCTCCTGTAATGGCACCAATTATAAAATCATAAACTGCTTCAAAAAAACAACTTAATGCTTGTACTGCTAATGATTTTTTTCTGTCTTTTATACATACACTTAAAACTAATGTTACAAAAACTAAAATACTAAATATCATTTTTTACTCCGATTTTTATTTCTTCTTTGCCTATTGAATCATAAATGTCTCAACATTCATCATTTTAAAATTATAGGAAAGCCTATGTTCAAAAAGAAACGTCCCCATTGCACATCATTGCTTTAATCTTAAATAACCTAATTCTTCCCAAACATTGTAAGCTAAGTTTAGACGAAACACCAAAGTAGGTTTAGCACCAGCTCTGTTTTTGTCTACGACACACGCATAATATCTAACATCTGGATCCTCAAACTTTTCTAAATCAAAAAACTTGGTATCCACTTCGTTTAAAGAATACTCATAATTTTGTAACGTATCTCTATGAATCTGTTTCATTAATGCTAACGTATCTAATACCTCTTTAACGGTTCTACTAACGGCCAAATCATTGACTGTTAAATTGACTGGTAAAGTATCTGTTTCTGCTAACTGTAAGGTAGCACATATATAAATGCCAAAATTTTGTGCAATATTAGAAAGTATAGTTGCTGTTTTCTTTAATTCTTCCCCAATTCCAATATTGGCTGTATCTGTTTTTAAAGTATCATAAAATACATATTCGATTTTTTCTTTATAATAATAATTCATAATAACTTTTTTTAACTCATCATTGGTATGATCTGTTATATTAATAAAATGAATGGAATTATTAATTTGTTTATTGACCCAATTCGTAACACCAATCACATCTCTAAATTCTTTGGAAACCGCTAGCAATCGTTTTGCAAAATCTCTTTGTTTTTCTTTTTCTTCTTTTACGACAAAGCCCTCTTCATCTGTTTTTACTTTTTTAGGGTCATCTGGTCTAAACTTAAATTCTAGCAATTCCCCTTCTGTTTTTGCTATTTCAATCCCATGTTGCTTTTGAATTTCCTTATTATTTAAAATAGTAGTAATCAAACACAATCTCATTTTTTCTTCTGACATTTCATTCGAAATGACTAATACTTTTTTCTGATGAACAAATGCAGTATGTGCTGCAATATCAATGGTAAACCTACTCTTTCCCGCATTAGATGGCATAGCAAATGCCATGGTTTCCCCCTTTCGGATTCCTTTAAACACTTGGGTTAACACAGGAAAAGGTAATGGCAAGCCATTGGTCAAATTGTTATCTCCTAATTGTAAAAAGCTGGTTAATCCTTCATTTAAAACTGCTCTTTTAAATTTTTCTGTATCATTGACTTGGATAACTGCACTCTCGACTTCTTCCACTGACATTTTGTCATATAATTCATATTCTTTAATTTCCATTACTTTTTCTTGAATACTTTGAATCGGAATGGCTAAATAATGCTTTCTTAGCACAAACAACTTTTTTAAGTCAATATAGATTTTTTCCATATTGTAGTTTTTGTCTCTTACTTCTTTTTTTAACTTGGTTTTTAAAGCATATACTTTTTCATTGTCTTTCGCAAAGTTAAAGCCTCTTTTCGCTTGTTCGGTTGTATAGGCTCCTCCTTCTGTAAAAATAATACTTTTATAAATATTCAATAACTCTGGAGCTTCAAAATAACATTCTTCATATACATAGAAATATTTTTTGATTAATCTAGGGTCTGTTAATAAAAGACCAATATATTGTCTTTCTAACTCATCATCACTGAGCTCACTAGGAAACATTCCTGTCATATTCTCACCATCTTGTTCCTCAAAAGATTCTTCCTTTGTTACGTTTCTTTTTGGATTGGCTGATGTCTTTTGCTTCTTTTGTCCTAACTTTTCTATTTTCTTGAGTGAAGATATATAATCTCCCCTTGATAAGTCACTTTTGATTTCTTCAATCAACTGAAAGTTTTCATCTGTGACTGGAATGTTACTAATCAATTCATATAACTTGTCGATTTTATCTTCATTCATTTACCGTTTCCTTCCTTTCTATCTTTTGTTTTCAGCAAATTTACGCGGTCTATCTTCCACCACCGCCTCCGCCGTCCACCGTCCGGCCTCCGCCTCCACCAGAGAAGCCTCCTCCACCGCCAGAAGCGGAAGAATAGGCACTTGACATGGAAGTAGTAATGGCATTAGAAAAACTGTTTGAAAAATTAGTATTCATCATTAAATACATATAACCATATGTATTTAGATCCATTTGCTCTGTTATATTAGGGTAAACAATTTTTAACTGTTTTAAAACTCGATCTGCAATTCCAAATACGGTTGCATAAACCAAAAATTTCTCCCAAATAACAATTTCGGGAACTTCCCTTTTATCTAACATGGAAAAATCTTCCATATATTTTTTTAGTCCTTTCCATTGTTGGTTTTCATCGATTCCCTTTTGTGTCAAGACATTGATTTTACTTGATAATACAGCAAAAACAATTCCTTGTATTAAGGTTGCCAAAATAAATGGGATCATTCCAAATGGATTTATATTTTCGATTGTAAATATACCAAATAAGATAATGGAAAAAATAAAAAATACAAATGATAATACTATACATGCTGTGACTGTTATACATTCTTGCTTTCCTTTTTGATCTGCTAATTGTTTTTGGTATAGAGCCTGTTCTGTATTTTTATCAATTTCATCCTTTAACTTTACTACTTTACTTCCCGACTTTTTAATATATTTCTCTAGTTCTTTTGTTGTAATCTCACCCTGATTTGTTTCACACGCTTTTTTCAAAAATTCAAAAATTGCCTTTTCATCTTTTAAATTTTCTAATTTTCCTGAATCGGCTTCTAATATCTTAATCGTTATGATTTTGTCATTGACTTGAAAATCTATCATTTTCTTTAGACTCAAATCTAGCAAAGTAGCAGAAAAAATTCTTCCTATTTGAGTACTACTATAAAAACTTCCTACTTGTTTACTAAAAATGGCTAATGCTTCTGCTGGTGTAGCATCTTCTCTTGGCATTTCTCTGTAATATTCTATTTCGTAGCTTGGGACTAATTTTTTAGTTGCTTTTATCTTTTTACTATTTTTAATAATAGATCGAATCGAAAAAATCGTTAAGATAACAGCAACTACATTTACTACTATCCCTATGATCGTTCTTGTATTCTCTTTCCTTTTTCTTCGTTCATTTGCCTGATTCGCCCATGTGGTTTCTTCTTGAACCACTTGTTCTAATCTCTCTGTATTTTCGCCTCTTGCCGAATAAGTTATCATTTCTGTTGGAAATAAAGTTCTTACCTCCACATATCGTCCAGAACGAAATTGATTGATCGTAAATTCGATTTTATTGGAATCGGTTGCATAAATCTCTCCATTTAAATCTTCGGTATGCCCCCAAACTTTGATATCTTCTTTTTGACTAGCTTGGGTTGGTAGTAAAATCGTTCCTGTTATTTTTTTGGCATGGATCTCAAAGTCCTTTCCTACAAACTGCCAATATAATTCGGCATAATCCTTATATTTTGCTATGGCATCTTTTACTTGATAAGAAATCTCATATGTCCTTGTGGCTGAACTATCTTCCAATCCCACACCCCAAGCAATTTCAAATTGTCTATCTTGATTGAAACCTCCAAAATAATTTCCTTTTGGTACATGATAACTCCATTGATTTTGCTTGTTAAATGGCTGGTTATTTCCTTTGGTTACCTCGGTTACTTTTACATCTGTTATATTAGAATATTTCGTTTTGTCTGTTTGGAATGTTTTATATAAAGTATTGGTGTCTTCTATTTCAATATTCCACTTTTCTGTTACCTTCATACTTCCATCTGGATTGATTTGTGCCTGAAAGTCTAATTGGTTTAGGAATAAGTCACTGGATGAAGCTTGCACTGGTTGCCTAGTTAGTAGTATACTTGCTATTCCTATGATAAAATAAGTTATGATTTTTTTCACTTTCTTCTCCCCTTTTTATCTTTAAAACTCTCTCTTATCTCTAAAATATTGATTGTATGATTAATTCTACCAATAATACCAAAAAGATAATCTTTAGTAATGGTTCTATGAGTTTATTAGCCTTTTTCATTGCTAATCCAGCTCCTATATAATTTCCTATCATAGAACTGATCGTAGCTGGAATTGCTATGGCAAACATTATCTTTTTGTCCAATAAGAATGTTATCATAGCAACTAAATTTAATAAACAATTTATAATTCTAGCATTTCCAGCAGCTATCACTGAATCGGTGTTAAATAATTTGATAAATATTAAAATTAAAATAGAAGTTGCACCAACCCCTATGGTTCCAGCATATAAACCAAATATTAATCCAATCAGTACGGTTAAAACTAACTTTTTTCTTGGTGTTAAACTTTTTATAAATTTTGCTGTTTTTGTTTCCTCTTTTTCTATCGTATTTTTCCTTTTAGCAGGTTTATACTTTTTTATAATAGAAAAAATAAAAACAGTTGCTATTAAAAAGAGCAATCCATATCTTAAATACTTTTCATTTATAGCCAATAGTAATTTTGAGCCTATATAAGTTCCCAACATACATAGGATAGAAAAAGTCATGACTAATTTTAATTCATATTTTTTATTTTTGATATACCTTAGTGCCGAAACAAGCATTCCCCAAAATGCTACAAATTTTTGTGTGCCATAAGCATAGTGGACTGGTATACCTACGACTAAGTAGGTAGGAAAGCTAATGATTGAACCACTTCCAGCAATAGCATCTATCATACTAGCTATCAAGATTAATGGACATATAATTAATAATTGATATATCTCTTCCATTTGCTACCACCTTTGCATTGACTTTCCTATATCTATTACCCATTTTTTACTTAGTCTATAATAATTTTTGTGATCACTCAAGTGAAATCCCTCATATATTACTTCTCCTACTCTATCGTATATTACAAAAGCCTTTGCATGGGAAGAACTAACAAACACTTTCTTTATTCCACTTTTTAATATAGTAGGTAACACATATTCATACATCATTTTAAACCCTATCCCTCTATATTCCTTTTGGATGACAAAAGCTTGTACAATAGCATACTGTTCCAAATTTTTGATGTGTTTTTTATAATTTATGCTGTCTAAAAATTCTCTTATATAAGGTTCACCTTCTACCATAAATACATGTCCAATTATTTTCCCCTCAAATTCTGCATAAAACACCTTAATTTCTATATCTTCCCCATTTTCTATTCGATTTATTAATTCATGATATTTTTCCTTATCATGCTCATATTCATCCCAGTCATCATACATGTTATTTTCTTTTTTATTGATTACATGTAATTTGGTGGGTTCTAAAATTTCTTCTAAGTTAGTTTTTATCCTCGCAAGTTCTTTTTTACTAGATAAAAGATAAAATTTTATTTTTTCTTTTTCTATTTTCATTGGTATTCTCCTCTTATTATATTTTACTTTTACATTTTATATGATAAATCGACAAAATGTCAATAAAAAATTATAAAAAGAAATATCAGTCATAAGCTTTACCAATTTTAAAAGTAAATATTACAAGAATTGAGGCTCAAGTCTTTTTTCTTGTTTATGAATTTTTATAATATTTTAATTTATTTCTTTTAAAAATTATGTTATAATCTTTATTATATAGATAAAAGGAGAGAAGCTATGGCATTTGATGGAATTGTAACCAAGGCAATTGCTTCTGAATTGCAACAACTAGCAGGAGCAAGAATCGATAAAATATTTCAACCCAACAAAAACACCATTTTATTAGGTTTTTATTTAGATGGTACAAACTATTTACTCAATATATGTACCGATTCCCAAAACTATCGCATTCATTTAACAACCCATGCTAAGTCCAATCCCAAAGTAGCCCCTAACTTTTGCATGGTGCTTCGTAAACATCTATTGGGGCTACATATCAAAAGCATTACTACCAATAACTTAGAAAGATTAGTTGTCATTGATTTTGAAGGATTTGACGATGTCGATGATATCATTTCCAAAAGGCTTATTGTAGAGTTAATGGGAAAACACTGTAATATCATTTTATTAGACGAACAAAACATGATTATTGATAGTTTAAGGCACATTCATAATGAGGATAGCACGAGGGCAATTGTTCCTCATTTCAAATACAGCTATCCAACTACAACGAAATATAACTTTTTAGAATGTTTAAGTTTCCAAGATTTTTATGAAAAAATTTCATCCTCATCAAATGTTGCTATTTATGATTTGTTTAATGGTATTAGCAAATCTTTTATAGAAGCTTCTACCAACCATTTGGAAATTAAAACGTGGAATCAAAATACATTACAAAAAATGTATGAATATATACAGGAAATCATAAATCGAACGGATAATAACTTATTAGACTTCAAATGGATCCATGCTAAAAAACAAGACTATTTTCTAATAGAAGCGGAAACTAATTCTTCTCCCTTTCGTTTGAATTTCTTCATCGACGATTTTTATCATGAGAAGGAAACTTCCGAAGAATTCAAAACCTATCGCGACAGTATCTTGAGGATGATTTTGGAGCTTTTAAAAAAATACAAAAAGCGACTTTTCCATATTAATGAAAAACTAAATGCTTGTGAAGATATGGATAAATACCAACTATTTGGCGAACTCATAACTGCTAATTTATATCAAATTCCCAATAAAAATTTGAAAGAAATCACACTTGACAATTATTATGAGAATCAAAAAGTCACCATTCCTTTGGACGATCGATACCTTCCGTCTGTTAATGCTAAACGTTTCTTCAAAAAATACCATAAATTGAAAAACGCTTTAGAGATTGTAACTTTGCAAAAAGAAGAAACCATGAAAGAACTAACCTATATTGAAAGCATTATCTATGAACTAGAAAATTGTTCTACCCTAGAAGAAGTATCTGAAATCTTTGAAGAAATTTCTGAAAATGTAATCTTTAAAGAAAAGACCGAGCATCTAAAAAATAAAAAAAAGGCAAACGTAAAAAAATCTTCTCTAACCAAAAATAAAAATGTTTCCTTTAATCCTTTAAAATACACCATTGACGGCTATACTCTATTAGTAGGAAGAAACAATAAAGAAAATGATTACTTAACCTTAAAATATGCGAAAAAAACAGATTTGTGGCTTCACACAAAAGATATTCATGGTAGCCATGCTATCTTACAACTTAACCCACCCCAGTCGCCAGATGATACCATTCTCACCCACTGTGCAGAAATTACTGCTTATCATAGTAAAGCCAAAAATTCTTCTAATGTACCAGTAGATATCTGCGAAGTTAAGTATGTGAAAAAGCCAAATGGTGCTAAACCTGGTATGGTGATTTATACGAATCATAAGACTTTATATGTCAATCCAAAAAAATGAGACAACCAACCTGTTGATTTGTGTCATGTCCCCATTTGATCCCAGAACCAATGGGGACATTTTCTACCATAAAATCAAAAATGCCAAAGCTGTTGCTAGCAGAATCTCTCCCCTTGTCAATTCCTTTGGTAAAATCTCCAATTCGCTACCTGGTTCCTTTTCTTTCACGGAATCTATTTTATAATATGCCACATCATTCGCTTTAAAAAGAACTTCAAAAGGCTGTGTCTTAGAATCTTCCTTGTCTTTTACTTCTATATAGCTTTTTCCTACCAATACATCTCTTTTCGTATAGAGTTCCACTTTTAAATACTTGCCTTGTATCTCGTCTGTATCTTTAATCATACCTCTAATACGACCATTCACAAAAGTGGCATCCGCCTGATACACCACCACTTGTGAATTGCTATCCTGTCTTTGTATATCTTTATAAGTAGAATTAATTCCTACATAAATTAGAAAATCTGAAAGTACATATACACCTATTAAAATTAATACCCATATTACAACTTTTTTCTTTGTTTCAAATGCTTCCATTTTATTTCCTCATTTCCTTAATCCCTATTAGGACATGGGGACGTAGATCCTATCCCTTTTCCCTATTTATTATAGCAAATTTTTCCTATTTCTTCAATACTTCTATCTCTTTTCCTAAAAAAGTCGAATAAATAAACACATGACTTACCTTTTTTTGTAAAGCCTCCTCTAAAGCCTTTTGATACAAATTTAACTGCATTTTATATCGATTTACTAACGCTTGCTCGTTTTCCACAAAATCTGTTTTATAATCCACCAAAATCAATTCATCTTGTCCATTGATATAATACAAATCAATCATTCCTTGTACCAATATATTTTCAGGTACTTCCTCTTGGTAAATTTCTTTTGCTGGTAGAGTGATATAAAATGGCTTTTCTTTTTGGATTTCCTTGGCTTGTTTCATCTCTTGCCAGATTTTTGATTGCGTAAATTTTAAAACAGCAGTTGCATTAATCTGATTAGCTTCCTTTTCTGTAATCATTTCTTTTTCTACCATATCACGAATTAATTCTTTTACTTTCTCCAAAGTATATTCGATTTTTTGGTCTAACTTTTGCATGCATAAATGTAATAACGTTCCCTTTTGTGCTCCTGTGAGTTGAATCTCCTCTTCTTGTTTCGTAAATTTAGGAGCTGGAAAACTCACTTCTATGATTTCTTCTTCTTTTTGTTTTAACTGCGTAACAGAAGATTTGGTAGGAATTTTAGTAGATCGTTCATAAGCATAGGTATCATTTAATACTCTTGCTATCTTAGCTATTTCCTCTTCGACTATTTCATGTTGTTCCATCAGTTCTAACAGATTAATCGATTCCTCTTCTCTTTTTTCACAAAAATCCAATATCTCTTTTTTGGTATAGGTCTTTAATTCAGCTATTGTTTCAATTTGCTCTTGTTCATAAAAATACACTAACAAAATCCAATCCATATATTTGATATATTTTTTTACTAAAATGGGATTGATTTTTCGATTTTGTTTTTGGTATCTTTCAATTTGTTGTAGCAATTTTTCTTTTTGCTTAGTAAAATCTTTTTTTATCCCTGTTATGATTAGCTTTTCTTTTGCTCTTGTTAAAGCAACATACAAAATTCTCATTTCTTCTGATAACGTTTCTGTTAGTGTTTTATTGCGAATGGCAGCTTTGCTCAAAGTATCATATTGTACTTGTTTTTCATAATCAATGTATTTCACTCCGAATACCTAACTCTTGATGTAACAATATATTTTGATTTAAGTCCATTAAATTGAATTGTTTTCCTGTGCTTGCTAAAAACACCACTGGAAATTCTAACCCTTTACTTTTATGAATACTCATAATCCTAACAACATTGTCATTTTCTCCTATGATTTTGGCAGCTCCCATATCTCCACTACTCAATCTTAGTTTTTCCATAAAATGAATAAAATTGTACAATCCTTTAAAACTTGCTGTTTCATACTGTTTGGCTCTTTCAAATAACATTCTTAAATTCGCTTGTCGCAAAAGCCCATTTGGCATTAAACCTGCATAATTGTAATAACCTGTGTCAGAATAAATTTTCCAGATTAACTCATCTAACGCCAAATATTCTTGTTCTTCTCTCCATTGTTCTAAATTTTGCAAAAAGCTTTCTATCTTGTCCTTCAAATCCTTTTCTACACAAAGTTTTGCTTTTTGTAAGCAAGTATAAAAGTTTTCTTGCTTATCTGCTAGACGAATTTGAATTAATTCATCATCGGTAAATTTACCAATATTTGACCTCATAACCGTCACCAATGGAATGTCTTGGATTGGGTTATCAATGATTTTTAGTAAACTCATCATGGTCTGAATTTCAATCGAATCTAAGTATTCTTGCGAACTATCCGAAAATACAGGTATTTGCAAATTCAATATTTCTTGTTCATAAATCGGTGCCACATTACTGGTGCTTCTTAATAAAATGACTATGTCTTTATATTGAATATCTCGATATTTCTCTTGCTTTTTGTCCCACACTTGAAACTTATTTTCTATTAATTTTTGTATTTTATTGGCAACAAATTTAGCCTCTAATTCTACATCTGCTATATTTTCCTCTTCTTGCTGTTCTTCTTTATCTTGTATTGTCTCAATCGTTTCTGTTGTCTCTGTTGCTTCTTCGGTTTCCTCCATAGCGACAGAATCAATGACATGAATTTCGATTTTTTCATCTTGCTTTATTTGGGGGTAACTAGCTCCTAAATTCAAAAATTCTTCTTCGTTGTAATGAATGTCTCCTAACGTTTTACTCATAATATCTTCAAAAATCAGATTGGTAAATTGTAAAATGTTTTGTTTACTTCTAAAGTTTTTGAATAACTGAATTTTCAAGTCTTGTTCTGGCTCTCTTGTTTCCTTTTTTTGATAGGTTTCGTATTTATGCAAAAATAATTCTGGCATGGCTTGTCTAAATTTATAAATACTTTGCTTGACATCTCCTACCATAAAAATATTGTTATTTCTGGATATGGCAGTTAATATATACTCTTGTACAAGGTTACTATCTTGGTACTCATCAATGGCTATTTCTTCAAATTTGTTTTGATATTTTTTGGCTACTTCATCGGCATTGAGCAAAATGTCTAAAGCAAAATGTTCCACATCACTAAAATCTACGATATTTTTTTCTCTCTTTCGTTTCGCAAATTCCTCTTCAAAAGCAAGAATTAAATCTTGCAATTTCAATAAAATGCTATACATATCAAAAATATCTTGATTGGCTTCTTGTGAATCACAAATCAATATCTTGTCCAATACTTTTGCTAATTTCTTTTTTACTTCGTCTCTAATTTCTTTTGCCCTGTCCTTACGCTCTGATTCTACTTTTTGCCTTGGCCATGTTACAAATTTTAGTGTCCCGAGCTATTTCATAGGCTTGATCCCAATTGTTTAAATTGTTTTTCAAGTTTTCTAGTTGCTCGATGTCACTTCTTATGGTTTGGTAAAATTTCTCTAGGTCTGGTTCCTTGGATAAATCTTGTTCTACCTTTTCTAACATACTGATGTCATCGATTAATTCTTCTTTGACTTCTTGTAATAAAATATGACCCCAAGGTGTTTGGCTGAAATCTTGATCTAAGTTTTCCTCCAAATTAAACATTTCTATTTTTTCTGCTAACCATTTTTGCGGAAACGGATTGCTTTGTATGTAAGAATCTATTTTTAACATTAAATCTTTTAATGGGGTATCATCTCGATAACTGGTATAAATATTGATTAATTTGGTAAAATCACTGTCTTCCGTTTCATATTTTTCTTCAAATAGATCTTCGATTACTTCTTGCTTTAAGAGTTCCATTTCTGTTGTATCTGCAATTCTAAAGTTTGGCGATATGTTTTCTAATTCATAAAAGTTATTTCGTACTACTTCTAAACAGAAAGAATCAATGGTACAGATACTTGCTTTGTTTAATAAGGTTATTTGTCTTTGCAAGTTCTCGTCTTCTGGTGTTTCTTCTAGCTTTTGATAGATGGCATTTAATACCCTTTCTCTCATTTCAGCTGCTGCACTGTTGGTAAAGGTTACGACTAATAGTTTGTCTATGTCTATTTTGTCTTGTATGATTTTGTTGATGATTCTTTCTACTAATACGGCTGTTTTTCCGCTTCCAGCAGCAGCAGCTACTAAGATATTACTTCCTTTTTGATCAATAGCGTCTTGCTGTTCTGGTGTCCATTTTACTTGGCTCATTTGTTACTCCTTTTTCTTATTTATCATTGTTTGCCTTTCATTACGTTTTTATTTAAAAGTCCAAACATTAACAGTTATCTTGAATTATTTCATTGGCTAATTTTTTTAGTATTTCTTCTCTATTATTACTAACATTAATAAATGGTAATTGATATTTTCGACATTCTTCTTCAAGAAATTGACTAATTTCTATGTATTTTTCTATATGTTCTAATACTATTTTATCTTCTCTTTGGCTTGTCCAATCGTAAATAGTATCATGAATTCTAATCTGCTTAAACTTTTCTTGTACTGATATGTCTGGATATCCTAAGAAATAAATGGAACAGTATTCCTTGTTGATGTTTTCAGCATATTCTTGTGGTGTAATATGATATAAATCTAAAGCTAATCGATAGGGTAGTTTAGCGTAATTATCGGTTGTGATTATTTCTTGTATAAATTTAATTAACTGTTTGCTTGTCGGTAAAAAGTCCCAACAATCCGTATATTTTATTTTGGTTTCTGGAAAGGCAGATTCTAGTGCCATAACAATAGCATCCATGGTTAAGTGTTGATATCTCGATGAGTCACTAAGCAAAGAGCATAAGGTTGTTTTTCCTGCTCTTGGTACGCCTGCTATTATGACATGTTTTTGTGCGTTATTCATTCGTTTTTCCCTCTTTCTAAAACTCTTTTAATTTAATCACAATCAAATATAGTTTTATTTACAATGTACTTCCCATATTCATTTTTCCATATTCTATGTATTTCCGAATGGTCAAATGCTTCTAACCCTTTTTCAGTAAGGTTCATTTCTATCATTAAATCATGTCTATTGGATCGATTTGTATTTGATGTATGAATTTGAACATGATTAACGCCCTCTATGTTTAAAGACTGATTAAATAAATTTCTTATTGGTTCTAATGTGTCCTGAATGTTTTGTGTGTCATCAAATTTAACTATAATAAAATGTTTCATAATTTTTTCTCCATTTATAATTGTTCTTTTATAAAATCAACTGTTATTTTAATCGCCTGTTCCATCGTTTCTTTCGAATCTAAAAAACCATGTCCCGCATTTTCTATTAGTTCTATTCTTGAATTTTTACATTTCTTACTTGCATCTAATGATACTTGATGTGGTACTTTTTCATCATTTGTACCATGAACAAACAAAATTGGTAAATTTCCTTTTGCTAAATTTTCATAAGGTTTTAAAGAATAAATCTCATTAATACATGTTTTTCCTAATCTAAATAATTTACCTTGCAATTCTACATATCCTTTTTCATTTGCTATTTTTCTATTCTCTTCATTCCAATATGGAACTGTTGATTTTAAGTAATCAATTGCTCCATACCAATCAATAATAGCTTTTACTTCTTTATATTGACTATAATCTACTAAGGAAATAGCACTAGCTCCAAAACTAGCTCCTAATATTATGATTTTGTTATAGCCTAATTCAGTGACATATTTTATCACACTTTTTACATCTTCTGCTTCTTTTGTTGGTGTCATTTCATAATCATTCCCTGTACTTTTTCCATGTGCACGAAAATCAAATCTCAATGAGTTTATTTTGTGATTTCTCAATTCACTTGTTAATTTTGTAAACATGCCACATTCTTCTTTGTTTGCTGTAATTCCATGGCATAAAATAACTATTTCTTTATTATCTGAAACTTTTGATATAAGTGCATTTAATACTATTTCATCTGTACTTTTGATACGAATTTCTTTTTCCTTCATATCCAAAACTCCTTACTTTGATTTTCATATTCTTTGATCTATGATATCAATAACTTCTCCTATATACATTCTGTGCATAGGTTCTTCTTTATAAAATCGGTCTACTTCACTTTGTGGAATGCTGTTGGTGTTAATATTGTTAATATCTAAATCTTGAAAATAAATTTTTTTACATACGATTGTTAGTTTTGCTTCTTTAAAAGATGTTGTATTCTCTAAAAACTCTGGTGTAAGTTTTGTAAGTGCAATCTTATCTAAATTTCTACCAGACTTACTACCTAATATTCCTAAATCTTTTTTATATTTTTCATCATAAAAGCTGATTGTAAAATATTCGTTGCTTTCCATGAATTCATAAGTATAACGAATTGGTTTTACATACACAGTAACAACAGGCTTATTCCAAATAGTTCCTAATCCTCCCCAACTAATTGTCATAGTATTGAACTTTTCTCTTACTCCTGCCGTTAATAATGCCCATTCTTGATCAATCGCATATAAAGGTGCTAATTGAAAATTTTTTAAATCCATCCTATTTTCTCCTCTCTAAAAATATTGTAATTTAATCACAATTAAATAATAATCATATTTTAAATTGCCAAAAAAGATTGGTCTATTGGCATTTCTTTTATAACCATTCTTTTGCCTGCTCCTTTTAAAATTGTAAGTTATCGCTTAGATGTTATTTAATTTTTTTGTTTCTGTTACTAACTCATCAAAGTCTGAAATATAATTTTTATCTTGTATAACTCTATATTTTTCAAATTCTGTTTCAGCATGTAATTTTGCCATTTCAGCTGATATTTTTCCATTATCTTGCAAAATATTATGATCCCATAGTGTTAAGAAACCGTTTAATCGTTCTTCCCAGTCTGCCATTGTCATTGGAATATGTCTTATTGCTTGCATTTCTGCTAAATCTAAATATGCTGAAACTAATCTTTCAAGTTGTCCAATTTCAGTTTCTGATAAATAATTTTTTGCAATAACTACATCATATTTATGTATTTTGCTACTTGGTGCTCCATTCCAAGATGTTAGCCCCATATTTTCTTTTTTATGGTCTGCTCTATTATAAACAATTTCTGCTGCTGTGTTTCCTGAAACAGCATAATGTAATTTATTTTGAACAGAAGTAAAAAATCTAATTGTTGATTTTGCAGTTTTATCATAATCTACTGATGTAGCATAAATGTCAGTAATCTTTTGATAAAATTTTCTTTCTGAGATTCTTATTTCTCGTATTCTCTCTAACTGTTCTTCAAAATATTTTTCAGTTAAAATTGAGCCTCCATTTTTTAAACGTTCATCATCCATTACCCAACCTTTTATAGTATAATCTTTAACTATTTGATTAGCCCATTTTCTAAACTGAATTGCTTTTTCATTATCAACTTTAAATCCAATTGCAATTATCATTTGCAAATTGTAATGAGCAATATTTCTTGAAACTTCTCTATTTCCTTCTTTTTGAACTATTCGAAAAATTCGAATGGTTGAATCTTGGGTTAACTCTTTATCTTCATATATTTTCTTTATATGATAATTTATTGTATTTAATTCAACACCATAAACAGTAGCCAACATTTTTTGTGTTAGCCAAATATTTTCATCTTCATATCGAACCTCTATTGCCTCTGGATTATCTCCAGTTGCTGCTATATATGTTAAGTATTCAGCTGTACTCGAACGAATAAGATTATCTTCCTTATTTTTCTTCAAATAAATCTCTCCAATCTATACTTATTTTAGAACTATTGTTTGTATTTTATAATAAGATAATTGAAATGTCAATGTTTTTCGTTAAATTTATGTAACATATTTTCTATGTGAATTTTTTACATTGTTCTGATTTACCATCTTTATTATATCGTATTTTCTTTCAGTTTGTATTTTACATAATTTTGTAGTATAATTTAATTAGACTTTTGTAGTTTTAACCACATTAGAAATAATTTTTTTAGGAGGTTATTTTATGGACACTAAGACGTTTGAAAACTATCAAAAACGGATGACAAATGCTATAAATACACCAAATCCTCAAAGTAAAGATCCGTTTACAAAACTTTCTAAGATTTTAGATGATCTTAAGGAATATGTAAACACAGTACTTTTTTCTTAATTCGTTAAGTTCCTTTTCGGTTGCCGTTTCAGGTCCCACATCTAAATTTTATTTTATGTTAATTAACATTTTTCAAATATTTCATCAATTTTTCGAATCACCTTACAAGGATTACCAACCGCAACACTATTGTCTGGAATGTCTTTTGTCACAACACTTCCTGCCCCAATCACACAATGATCGCCTATCTTCACACCTGGTAACACGACTACATTTCCACCAATCCACACACTATTACCCACTTCAATTGGTTTCGCATATTCTAATCCTTTATTTCGCTGTTCTGCATCGAGTGGATGCCCTGCTGTATAAAATGCACAGTTTGGGGCAATAAATACATTGTCACCAAATTTCACTTTATTACCATCTAAAATAATTAAATTATGATTGGCATAAAAATTTTCTCCTATTTCTATGTTATAGCCATAATCACACATAAATGGTTGCTCGATTAAAAAATCTTGTTTTGTACTTCCTAACAATTGTTTCATTATTTTTCTTTTTTCTTCTTGATTCGATGGTTTGATTTGATTGTATTCATAACATAAGTCTTTGGCTTTTTCTCTTTCTTTTTGCAATTCTTCATTATAGTTAGCATCGTATAATTCTCCTGCTAACATTTTTTCTTTTTCATTCATAGTATAAACTCCTTACTTTAAAATCATCTTAACTAACCTTGCATTTTTCCTTCAAAATATCTACTATTCTATCAAAAGACTGCGTATTAGCCCCCTTAACATAAATCAAGTCTCCTTCTTGTATCTCTTCTTCTAGTGCTTTTATCAACTTTTCTGTTGTTTTAAATTTTCTTATCTTTCCTTCTGCAAAAGCATTTATTGCTCCTTTGGCTAAATCCTTTTTGTAACCTCCTGTTGTGTATAGATAATCAAAATTTAATTCTTGAAAAAATGCCCCTAATTCTTGATGCATAGCTGAGGCTTGTTCTCCTAATGCTTCCATTCTACCTAAAACAGCTATTTTTCTTTGACTTGGCATTTGATTGGCTGTTTCTAATCCTAATTTAACAGCTTCTATACTAGAACAACTATAAGCATCATCTATTACTGTTATGTTTTTTTGTTCATTTTTTAATACTTTTAATCTTCCTTTAACTGGTTGAAATTGATTAATTGCTTTTACGATATTTTCATAACCAATCTGATAAATTTCTCCAATTTTAATTGCTAAAACAATATTGGATATATGATGCCTACCATATAAATTAAGATAAAATTGTGTTTCTTTTCCATATATTTTTGTTCTAAAACTTATTTTTCCATTTTCTTCTTTTATCTCATAAGCGTCTCGAGAATTATATTCTCTCAATTCATAGGAGGCTGATTTTTTGACAGTTTGTAGTTCTTTGTTATCTGTATTAACAAATAATATCTTTTTATCTTTTATATAATCTGTAATGTGTAATTTTTCCGCCAAAACCGTTTCTTTGTTTTTTAAATGATTGATATGTGCCATACCAATCTGATTAATAATGGCAATAGAAGGTTCTACTAGTTTTGATAATTGCTTCATTATTCCTAAATCACTAATGCCCAATTCAATAACAGCCATATCATAATTTTCAAAATACATTAATAGTTGTGATACATGCCATCTCGTATTTTTGTTTCGACTCTCAAAATCATGCAGTACCTTGATTTCTGTTTTCAATACACTAGCTATTAAACTACATAAGGTTGTTTTTCCCACACTTCCTGTTACTGCTATGACTGGCTTATCAATATTTCTTCTTCGACTTTCTAGTCCAAGCTGATACAAGGCTTGATTTACATCTTCTACTGCTACGATACAAATGTTAGGATTTATCTGTTTGGCTTCTTCTATTATTTGGGTATATTGTTCCGAATTTTTATTTATCATAAAGCCTATTGTTCCAGCTTTCACAGCCTCTATAATAAATTCTTCTCGATTGACATTTTTAAATACTATGGGTATAAAAAATTCTCCTTTTTGGTGGTTGTCCGTTGTTAAACCATATTCTTTTAATTTGGTTTCTGGATTTCCATTTATAATCTTTCCTTTTGTATATTTTTCTATTTCTTTTAAATAATACATTCTAATTTTCTCCTGTTAAAATTAAATTTATTTCAAGTTTCGACTTTTTGCCAGTGAGGGGTGTAATATATCATTTTTGCAACACTGCGTAAGCGACCAAACGAGTAAAGCGAGTGCGATTGGAGCAACCTACAGATAAATAATTAATTGGGTAGGTTGCGACACACAAAGTGTAAAAAAATGATATATTACACCCCTCACTGGCAAAAAGTCGAAACTTGAAAAATTTATATATTGATTTTTACTATATAATAGTGCATATTTTTTCTATTTTCAACTCCTCATAACTAGCCCTTTTGTACTGTTTCACTATCTTAGCAATCGCAAGAAGTTCCTCACTTTGCAAGCTATCCAACTTATGAAGTCGTTCCTCTGAAAGAGTAACCTGTGACAAATTCTCATAATAAGTATCTGGATCAAAACCAATCAACTGTATCGCATTGGGAAATCTAGTCTTTAGCCTATCAGCAATCTGAATTCCCTCTGGATCCATATCGCCCGAATAAAAAATCGTTTTACATGACTTCGTTAACAATTTAATCAATACGATGCCTGACAACTTTACTTGTCCATAAGTACACACAAGAGGAACTCTCTTTTCTTTTAAACAATCTGCTATCGCTGTAAAAACAGCTGGATTTTCCATAACCAGTGCATACTCATAATCTGTTTTCACTTCCACTATTTTTGACAGATTTTCCAACGTTGCTTGCATGGCTTCCTTTTCGTCCCAAAACCCCTTCCAAGCTAGATGTTCCCCCTTTGTAGTATAGGCTCTTATATTTTTGCATAAAACCATATTGGATACATCATCTACCAACAAATTATTTTGAAAATATAATTCTGCTAATTCCTCTGTATCTCTTGGCACCTTTTGTTTTCTATTTTCTGCCAATAGCCTTGTAAAAATCTGACCTGTTAATGTATTTCTATCCAACCCATGTGGCGATTTTATCCTATTGGCACTAAATACTGGTAATTTCATTTTTTGTTCTGGTAACTGATTAAAACAAATACAAGCTTGTTGGATAGCCGTTCTTAGATTTTCTTTATTTTTTCCATAATGCCTTTTAAAAAAATGATTGGCTTTATCTTGCCACAAACCTTCTAATACAGAATAGCTTGGTGTGTCTTTATTTTCCTGTAAAATTTCTTGATAAAACTGTTCTTCTTCATTTCTTTCTTGTTCTTCTTTTGCTTTTTTACTTACCAATGGTTTACCATCATAAGTTTCGAGAATTGTCTTTAAAGGAATGGCAGAAAACCTAGTTTCTTGTAATCTTGCTTCAAATTTTTTAAGCGAAATCGTAATACTTTTATTTTTATGGTAATCTTCTTTCATAAATCCACTTAATGCCTGTTTTTCTTCTTGGGTTGGATTTTCTAACATAATATTTCCTTCCCATTTGCCATAAGATTCATATTTCTTCCTCATTTTGTAAAAAATTCTTTGATACGGTCTTTCTTGAAAATATTTCATACATTCTTCTAGGTTTTCCATTTGTTTCCTCTCCTATTTTTCCAATGCTGTCAACTTAAGGTTTAGTCTATTATTTTTTTACACCTTGTGTGTCGCAACCTTCCGATTTTAATAATCGATGGTTGCTCCAATCGCACTCGCTTTGCTCGTTTGGTCGCTTACGCGGTGTTGCAAAAATAATAGACTAAACCTTAAGTTGACAGCATTGCCAATTTTTCTTTTAAACTAATAATTCCTTCTTCTTGCCATCCCAATGATAACGAATAACAGAAACAACTTGACTAGCTGGGTCAGAAATCAACTCATTAATAGCCAAACTTGGAATGGTATCATACTCACCCCATAAAACTTGTGAATTAATCACATATTCCAAATCCAATTCTGTTAAAATACGGAAGCAATCCCTAATATTATTATCATCGACACCAGCAAAAGCCTCATCCAATGAAATAATCCTTGGGCAATCTAGTCTTGCACTCTCATATCTAGCGTAAACAGCTGCAAACAATGGAATATACATAGCCATTGCCTTTTCTCCACCACTCAATTTATAAAATGCGTTATTCGTCAATTGCTTTTTCGTATTATTTCCTTGTTTAAATAAAAACTCAAATTCAAACCAATTACGATAATCCAACGTGTCTTTCATAATATTGTAAAATGGAATTAAATTTCCCTTTTCTTTTGACTTTTCTTCCGCTTTGGCAAACTTACTCCTAAAATGATTGGCTACTTTTTTAATTTCTTCTTTTCGTAAAATGCTAGTATCGGAATTCAAGATTTCCACTAGTTCTGCTGTATCTACTTCCATTTCATCATTGGCTACCTTTGGCTTCCATTTTAAACTAAAAGACAATCCACTTGAAGTATGTAAATTCTCCATTAACTGATTCATCGCTTTGACCCAATCTTTTGAATGATAAATTCTTTCTCGTATTTTTCGACCTACTGTATTGGTCAAAATATCTTCAAATAGCTTTCTATCATCTTCTTCAATTAAACTCTCTGTTTCTTCGATCGTTTCTTTGATATCCTCTGCTAAAACCATTAAATTGACCTTTCTTCCCTTTAAAAAGCCAAGAATATCCCTTCTATTTCTCGTTTGATAAGCATATTTGATATCTTGTGGCAAATCTTTTATTTCTTCGCTATTATCTTCTATATACATTTCTTCCATCGACAAGTTATATTCTGCTAAATGCTCAAAATTCTCTCTAAATTTCAAAGATAATGTTTCAAAATAATCAGAAATACTTTTATTTTTTTCATCAAATTTATGATATTCTGACAAAATTTGATGTGCTACTTTACCGATTTCTTCATATTCTGGAATGACATATTTTAACTTTAATTCTTCCGCTAAAATGTCCTTAAAAATACGTGTTTTCTTTTCTAAGAGTGTCACTGTTTGCTCTAGCACCATTAATTTGTCGTGATTATGTTCTTGATTGGTTTTCAATCTTTCCACGATTTTGACAAGCTCGGTTCTTTTGTCTGGCAGTTCTTTTTCTAATTTCAAACACAATGTCATCTTCTCTTTTAACTCTTCAAATCCTGTTCCGATCATCGTTTCAATCGCTTGTATCTTTTCTTCTAATGTCTTTTTCTTGCGATTCATTACATTAAAGTGATATTGCATATCTTCTAAATCTTGTCTCACTTGTTCTAAATGTTCTTCTATGATTTGCAAAGTATGTGCCAAACTACTAATATTACTTTGTTGTCTTTGCATTTCATATAAATCATCTTTCAATTCAGTTGCTATTTCTAAATTTTCTTCAAAAACCGCTAATGTTTTTGTAAAATAAATCCCTTTTGTTTGCTCATCCACTTTTTCTTTGGCTTGTTTTAAAGCCTCAAATTTTTCTTGTAATTGCTTCTCTTTGCCAACGATTTCTTCTCGAATGGCTGTTAATAAATTGGTATCAATTTTGATACGATTCCATTTTTCTTCTAACTTTTCCTCCTCTGGAAATTGCTTCCACTCTTGCTCTAATTGTTCTATTTTTTCTTCTAATGCTTGTAATTTTATCTGATTTTCTTCCATCGTACTTTCTATCCCATTTATTTGTTCTTGTAACTCTAATATTTTGTTTTCTTTATATCTCTTTTTCGCTTCTTTACCAATATATTTAGCTGGCTCTAATCGATCCGCCTTTCCTCCTAGTAAACCAATTCGATAATTTCCTTGTTCATCTACATAAGTACTATCTGCCGTCTTATCCAATAAAATATGTGACAATATATTAGAAACCGTATCTGTTTTTACTTGGCAATTCTCTGGTAGGATAATATCAAACCACTCTAAAGCATTATGACCAAACTTCGGCGTAGCTGGCAATAAGTATTTATCCACAAAATCTTGATCTTGCCTTTGTATCATTTCCATAGAAGATTTCTCTATAATAAGGGCATCTAGTATTCCCATTTCTTGTAGGGCATTTTCCAAAATATCCCTTTGCTTTTCTGGCAAATCTTTTTTAAAATCAACCACTTCGTAAAAAGGAACAAAAGGTATCTTGTTTTGTCTTAGCCTTTCTCTATTTTGTTCCACAGCTTTACTTCTAATTGGCTCTGCTTCTCTTTGATTTTTCCATTCTTCGATTTCTTCCAATTTGCTTTGTTTTTCTTTTTCTGCCTGTTCTATTTGAAATTTAATCTCTACTTGATCCGCTAACAATTTTCCTTTTGCTGTCTCATATGGAATTCTACTACTTGCTAATATGGTATCAAAATTTGCTTTATCGCTGTATTCTTGAACCTTTTGTGCAATTTTCACTTTTTCTTCTGCTTGCATTTTTAGCAATTGATTTTTCTCTTCCCAAGTGTACATTTCTTCGATAAAAGTTTGTTTTTCTTCTTCTAAAGCTAATCTGTCTTTTGTGATTTCTTGTGATTTTTCTGTTTCTTCTTTTCTTTTTTTATCTAATTCTTGTGAAGAATTGTCATATTCTATTTCTGCCTTTTTCGCTTCTTGCATAGCATTTCTTCCATTTTCTATTTTTTGAATATAACGTTTTATATCTTGATTTAAGGTATCATATTGATAGGTTTTTTCTAAATTTTCTTTCACTTCATCTATCCTGAAAAAGTATTCATCATACTGAATCTGTTTCGCTTTTTGACTTGCTTTTTCCTCTTGTTTCCTAAACTCGTCAAGGGCATATTCTTTTTGATTGCTTGTCTCTTTTTGTTGATAGCCTTGCCTTGTTTCCTCTTGTTTCTTATCTTGTATCTTCTTTTCTTGTTGTTCGATCTCTTTTTCCTGCCCTTGTAAATTTTGTTTTAGCTCTTCTAATTCTTTTTGTAAATGAAACCTCTCATCTTTTCTCAATTCCTCTAACGTAAATTGATTGGATTCTATTTGAATTTCAATTTGTTCTTGCTCTTTTTGATGTTCTTCTATTTCCTGTTTTTCCTTCTGGATTTTATCTCGTAATGTCCTTTCTTCTGCTTGCTCCTTTTTCCAAGCCTGATTCGCTGTCTGATAATTTTTCGCCTTTTGGTGTAATATCGCCTCATTATAAGTCTGATAATATGTTTTTAATTTTTCGATCGCTTTGTGACTATTTTTTAATTGATCCAATTGTTCTTTGGTATCATTCATATTTTGGATCGATTCTGCCACTGGTCTTAAATCTTCATCTGATAAAGGTCTTAAAGAATTGGATATGATTTCTGTTATAATAGAAGGTTTAAAATTCTTTCCATCTGAAAGTTTTGGACTTCTAATTTCGATTAGCAATTTGATAAATTCGTCATATTCTTCTAAGGTAGGAAACCCAAAAATCATGTCATTTACTAAGTTCATATATTCTTTTTGCGTTTCTACCACTTGTCCCCCTTCTGCAATTCTATTTTTTAATTCTTGTTTGGTTAACGGAATTTTTTGTTCTAATTTTTTATAAAGATAAAAATCTTCTCCTATACGCCTGCCATCTTTGATCAAAAACCCCCAGAATTTAACACTTTGACCTCTTTTCGCTCTTAACCCCATTCCAATCGTAATGTAATTACCTGTCTCTTTTTTTCTAAATTCCATGAACAAATAACTTGTATTTTCTTCTTTGGCTTTGTCTCCATAACCTAATACATAATCTTCAATCCTTCTGGATTTGTTGCCAAATGGGTCTAATCTTTCTGGCGACTTTTTGCCATCTAATAAAAGCGGAATAAAGCTTTGCATGGTAACACTTTTCCCCGATCCATTGGTTCCTCTTAATATCATTCTTCCTTCTGAAAATTCAAAAATTTCTTCGTCATACCACCAAAAGTTGATAAGTCCGATTCGCTTGATTTCCCATCTGTTTTCTTGCTTTTCTTCCATTTCCCTCTTTGTATGATATATTTAATAACTTAAATTACCATACGCTCCTTTCTACCTTTTATTTTTATACTTTTCTTCTTTCTTGTGACTATCATAATTATTATATTTTATAAAGTGACAAATCTTATCACTTATTATTATTTTATCAAATAACTATATTAAATTTTTCAAAAAGCGCATTGAAAGTAATTGAGGTAGAAAATCTTAATCAATTTTATGGAAATAGTTCATGCTTGTCATGAAAGGGAGCCATAAAATTGATTTAGAATTTCTACGAAAATTAGCTTGAACGAGCATTTTTGAAAAATTCAATATAGTTAATCGATATAATAAATTTTCCAATACAAATGAAAATATAAAATAGCATTATAAATCCTTAAATTCCTTTGGATAAGTACCTCTCATCTTAAACACAATCGGCATAATCTCATACTCTTTCTTATCCACATGATAGCGAACCATATCAAACTCTTGCATAAACGCAACCACTTCTGATGATAATTCCCTCACATCTTTCTCACGAAACTCCTTGCTAAAGCCATCTTGATAACAATTCTTTGTCTCTTCGATCCACTTAGTAAACTCCAATTCCGAAACAAAAATCCCCTGTTCTGTCCCTTCCTTGTTTTTCATCTTTTCTATAATAATCGTATTAAAAAAAAGCACAACATCTGAAATAGCCTTATTATTCGGAAACGTATTCTTAAAATTCTGATTATCCAATAACAAAATATAGCTACCATCCTTATGAACTTCCAAACTGGCATCTAAGATCCTATCCACATCCTGTTCAATCGTATTTTTATAATTTTTAATATACAAAAAATCCAAATCATCCTTATCCTCTGGATAAACCACATTTTCCGTAAACAATCGTCGATAAACCCTTTGCCTTCTCTCAATTCCCTTATCTTGATCCAGTCCCAATTGTTCCTTTTCGTAAATATCTGTATATAAATTACAATCACTAATATTACTCGTAAAATTCCTAACAAAATACTTAGAAATCCCTGTCACTTCGTACAAAACATCATTTTCTATATGATCTGCGAACTTATTTTCATCACCATCATATCTTTTAATAAATCCCAGTTCCTGAATATACTTCAAAACCTTAACCATCGACTTTCTGTGAGAATATAAATTAAAATCAATCGTAACCTCCCTTAAATCCATTTCCGTTTGTAGATTTTGAAGATAATCAATCAACTGGGAAAGAATAAACTGATCCTTTCTGGACTTCGTTTCCAAATAAATCAAAATCATACATAAAAATAAATATTCCAACTTATTAGTAAACTCTTGAATTCCCATAAAAGCTTGTGGCTTTCCTGGTATCTTCTCTAACTTAATCACATAGGGATTGGCAATCATTTTATAGCCTAACTTCTCTTTTATAAAACCTTGTGTTTGTTCATCCAGTTCTGATCTAACCTTATTATAGTTATCTTCGTCCATTTCCTTGACAATCCAGTATTTCTCTAATAACAATTCAATTGGTTTCATTTTGGTTATTTTGGGACAGACCCAATCCCGCCATTTTTTGGCTACTTTGGGGACAGGTTACCTCTCCGCTCTCCTTTCTAAATCTTCGCAGAAACTCTAAACTCTACTTTTCTTGCACTTCTAATACAAATGCTGGCATTTCTAGGTTTCCATCTTCACAATGTAAAACACATCTCTTTTCTCCTTGTGGATAAATTAGTTTTACGATTCTTCCGTCTTCTGTTTTGGTTTCTTTTGCTTCTGATTGATTGGCTCTTCCTATTAATTTTAGTATCATTTTCCTAATGTTTGGTTTAATCTCTGGTAAATTCTCAATTTCTATTTTATGATTTTGAATATATTGCTCGAATTCTTGCCTTTCTTCTTCTCTTTGTTTCATATATTCTCTTATTTTTTTCTGTTTTTCCTCCGTTTTATCTTCAATTAAAACCCTTTCTGTTTTTTCTTTATAGCCTCTTAGACGTGGTTTGATTTCTATGGTAAATGGTTCTTCTTCTAATAAACTACTATTAATATTATCGGTTTGACGTACAAAATCACCTTTCATATGTCTTGTATTTACCATCCCAAAAACAAGGCTAGAAAGTTTATGTGCTTCTTCTAATGATTGGGTAGCACAAAACATTTCTGCTATTTTTTTATATTCTGCCTTTCGACTACTGATATTACCTTTTGATTCTGCAATTTGATTGGCAATTCTTGTTATTTTTCTAATAATTTCGCTGGTTTTTTCGTTAATGGCAACAACTTCACTCTGTCTTGTTACAGAGCCAATAAACCATCTTTTTAGATTTTCCCATTTTCCTTTGTTTCTTTCTTTCATCAATTCTTCTGGGAATTCTTCTTCTAGGTTATTGATTCTTATGGTATTTCTTTGTTCTTCTAATACTTTATTTAGTATAATTTGCTCGGTTTGTGATGATAGATTTGACAGTTTTTCTTCAATTTGATAGGAATTATCTTGTAAGATTTTAATAAATTGTTTTAAATATCTTACTAAGTCACTTTTTCTAATGACAAATTGCGTGCTTTGTGCTACTTCCTCCATTTTGATATTATAAAAAGAACGAATGTAGTCTTTGTACTTTTCGTTCAGTCTCTTAAAGTTTTCGTTTAATTCTTCCCACCAACCATATACTTCTTGGTTACTTTTTGTTACCATTGTTTCTGTTTTTTCTATTTGCTCTTTAATTCTCTCAATTAATGTTGGCTCTAATGAAGAACCTTCTATATGAAGATTTTCTAATTTCAAAATTAATCTTTCAATTTCGATACTATATTCAGATAGTTGGTATCTATATTTTTTGTGCTTGAATTCTTCTACACTATATGCTTTTTCTGTATCTTGTATTGGTATTAAATTCTTCCATTCCACTAAACTTGCTAGGTCACTTTCGGCTTGCTCAATGGTATAATTTTCAAAGTTTTGCTTCCCAACGAATTCTTCATAAATATCTTCTTTGTATAAAAAATAGTTCATTTTTTCGTTTTCCTCGAAAAAAAAACGCAAAATAGGTCTGTACCTTTTTGTGTTTTCTTTGGTTAGGTAGGCTGTTTCTGTAATTGGTTTTGTGATTTGTTCCTTTATTTCCATTATTCTACTTTTTTCCTCATTTTTCTCTTTTTTCCCTTATTTTACCATATTCTTCCCCTCTAAGCAAGCTTTTTTTATTTTTTTATCAAGTTTTTGTTGCACTTACATTTTTTATCATTTATCTAACATATTTTATTTTCATCTCTCAAAGCTCGTCAAACTGGCTATTATACAGTTCAGCATAAAAGCCACCTTTCGCAAGCAAATTGTCATGAGTCCCCTGTTCCACAATATCGCCATGATTCATAACCAAAATTAAATCAGCATTTTTAATCGTAGACAAACGATGCGCAATAATAAAGCTAGTTCTACCTTTCATTAAATTGTCCATAGCATCTTGAATTTGAATTTCTGTCCTTGTATCAATAGAGCTAGTTGCCTCATCTAAAATCAATATTTTAG
Source organism: uncultured Clostridium sp. (assembly GCA_947567695.1). GTDB lineage: Bacteria > Bacillota > Clostridia > TANB77 > CAG-508 > CAG-269. Next base: position 18,077 of record CANONT010000008.1, on the reverse strand, counting down.
GATCTGCTAAAATAACCCTAGCAATCGTCAATAACTGTTTTTGACCAGCAGATATATTGCTAGACTCCTCATTAATCATAGAGTTGTAGCCTTGTGGCAAGGTTTTAATAAAATGATGTACATGAGCTGCTTTCGCTGCCTCAATCACTTCGCTATCTCTTGCCTCTTCCTTACCATATTTAATATTATCTTTTACGGTTCCACCAAATAACCAAGTATCTTGTAAAACCATGCCAAACATCTTACGAAGTTCGCCTCTATCAAAATCTTTGATATTATGACCATCTACCTTGATAGCACCTGCGTTGACATCATAAAAACGCATCAACAATTTTACCATAGTTGTTTTTCCTGCACCAGTTGGACCAACAATGGCAATTTTTTGACCTTCCTGAATGGTTGCATTAAAGTCGTTAATAATGGTTGTTTCAGGATCATAACCAAATTTCACATGTTCAAAAGTCACATTTCCCTTTAAATTCGTAGTGTCGATCTTTCCTTTATGCGTATCTTTTTCTTCTGGTTGTTCCAAAAACTCAAAGATTCTCTCTGCTGCTGCTATCATGGATTGTAACATCGCTGATATTTGTGCAATTTGATTAATTGGCTGGGTGAATTGTTTGTTATATTGAATAAAACTTTGTATATTTCCCACTGTAATCGTTCCATTAATCGCTAAATAACCACCTGCCACAGCGACTCCTACATAACCAACATTAGAAATAAAATTCATAACAGGAAACATCAACCCTGACAAAAATTGTGATTTCCAGCCTGAATGATAAAGTTCTCGATTGGCTCTTTCAAACTCTTTAACTACCTTTTCCTCTCCATTAAAGGCTTTGACAATATTTAATCCTCCATAAATCTCCTCTACTTGCCCATTTACATCTGCCAAATAAGCTTGTTGCCTTTGGAAATATTTTTGTGACCTTCCTACGATATTTTTGACTAATATTCCTGCGATGGGAAGAATAATCAAAGAAATCAATGTCATCTGCCAACTAATGGAAAACATCATAATTAGAATTCCAATAATCGTACAAACAGAAGTAATAATTTGTGTGATACTTTGATCTAGGTTCATACTTAATGTATCAATATCATTCGTAATAATTGACAACACTTCTCCATGTGTTTTTGTGTCAAAATATTTCATGGGTAATTGATTTATTTTTTTGGCAATATCATTTCTCAATCGATACGTTAGTTTTTGCGAAACACTTGTCATCGTAAACCCTTGTATGAAAGAGAATAACGCACTAATGATATACAAAATTAATAAAGTAATCGCAATTTGTCCTATTTTTCCGAAATCAATCCCACTTCCTCCAGACAATTTACTCACTAATCCATTAAAAATCTCTGTTGTTGCATTTCCCAGTATTTTAGGTCCTACAATCGTAAAAATGGTACTTCCAATCGCAAATAGGAACACAACTATTAATGCTATTTTATACCTTCCTAGATAGTTATGGATTAATTTCATAGCTGTATGTTTAAAGTTCTTTGCTCTTTCTGTTGTTCCTTTTCTTCCCGGTCCCATTGGACCTCCCCCTATTGGTCCTGGCATATTATTCTCCTCCTTCCTCTCCTAGCTCTTTTTCTGATAATTGGGATAACGCAATTTGTCGATAGGTCTCATTATCTCTCATCAATTCTTCATGCGTTCCCATTCCTACTACTTTTCCTTCTTCTAATACTACTATTTTTTCTGCTTTCATAATGGTACTAATTCTTTGTGCTACAATGATAACGGTTTTATCTTTTGTTTTGCTAGCTAACGCTTCTCTTAACTTTTGATCTGTTTTAAAGTCTAAAGCAGAAAAACTATCATCAAATACAAAAATCTCTGGTTCCTTGGCAATTGCTCTGGCAATCGATAGACGCTGTTTTTGCCCACCTGAAACATTGCTTCCACCTTGGGCAATTGGTTCCTCGAATTTTTGCTCTTTGCTTTCAATAAATTCTGTTGCTTGTGCAATTTCTGCTGCTTGTTTCATTCTTTCATCTGACATTGTCTCATCGGCGTATTTTATATTGGATGCAATCGTTCCAGAAAATAAGATTCCTTTTTGCGGAACAAAACCAATTTGATCTCTTAGTTCTTTTTGTGGCACTTCTTTCACATTCACACCATCAATGAAAAGTTCGCCACCTGTTACATCATAAAATCTTGGCAATAAATTAACAATCGTTGATTTTCCACTTCCTGTACTTCCTATAATAGCTGTAGTTTCCCCAGGTTTTGCTGTAAAATTAATATCAGATAACACTTCTGTATCAGCATCTGGATAATGGAAGGATACATTTTTAAATTCCACCCATCCTTTTTTATTCTCATTCAAACCTTTCGTATTCGCTTGGTCTTTGATACTTGGCTCTGTTTCTACCACTTCATTGATGCGCCTTGCTGATACAGCAGCTCTTGGCAACATAATGGAAATCATAGAAATCATCAAAAATGCCATAACAATCTGCATTGTATATTGGATAAATGCCATCATATCACCAACTTGCATAATCCCTTGGTCGACATTATGACCTCCTACCCATACAATTAAAATCATAATCGAATTCATAACAAGCATTAGAAGTGGCATCATCATTGACATAGCTCGATTTACAAAAAGATTTATTTTCATTAAATTATTATTAGCAACCTCAAATCTTGCTTCTTCTTTTTTCTCCTTATGGAAAGCTCTAATAACTGGTAATCCAGTTAAAATCTCTCTCGCCACTTGATTCAATTTGTCAATTAATTCTTGCAATTTTTTGAATTTTGGCATACCAATAATAAATAAAGTTCCTACGATGAATAAAATCGCTAAAATTGCCACTCCTATAATCCATGCCATTTGACTATCACTATTGGTCAACACCTTTACAAAGCCACCAATACCAATAATTGGTGCATATACTACCACTCGGAACAACATGGTAATCAATTGTTGGATTTGTTGAATATCATTCGTGCTACGAGTGATTAAAGAAGCAGTCGAGAATTCTGATAATTCTTTATTAGAAAAATGAATGACTTTTTTAAATACTTGATCCCTTAGGGTTCTTCCTAATCTAGCTGCCACTTTGGAAGATAACAACATAATCGATACTGCTGATACCATAGTAATGGAAGCTACTCCAAGCATTTGAAGTCCTGCCATTAAAATATAATCATTTTGCAATTTGTCAGTATCAACTCCTAGCTTTTTGTAAATCTCTTTCACACAACTAATAGCAGCTTGTTCTTTAATAGAATCTTGCATTTCATCCATTCGTTGTTTGATTTGACTAGCAGTTTCCTCATTGGTAAGAATTGACATTTCCATTAATAAACTCGCCATTTGCTTGGATAACTCGTCTTTTTCCTCTTTTGGCATCTCTTTTAATACATACACTTCGTCTGGTTGTATTTCTTTATCTTTCCCTAAATATTTTTTTATGATCTTCTGTTGTTCTTTGGATGGTTGGTTACCTACTAACGTATAATGTTCTAAAATATCATTATCTTGCTTGGCCAAAACAAGAAGATTGTCCATATCCTCTTTTGCCATAATATCTGGTACCGCTGTTTCAATACCTCCTGCTTGAATTCCTATATTTACAATTTTAGATGTATAATCTGGTAGTGCTAAATCGGTCATAGCCTGAATGCATAGCAAAATGACGATTACTACGACTGACCAGAATGACTTTTTTAAATTTCTTAAAACTTTTAGCATGATTTCTCCTCTCTCACATATGTGCAATGGGGACGACCATGTGCAGAAAGAAACGTCCCCATTGCACAAAGCAACAAATAACACTGTATCATTATATGTGACACAGTGTTGTTAGTCAATATTCTAATTGTGAATTTTGTGTGAATTGCAAATGGTGTTCCAAAAGAAAACATTCTAATTGCAACAGTGACAATTTACATTTTTCTAAATACCCCACCAACTTTTCCTAATATTTCACAATCTGGTACTATGATAGGATCCATAGTAGAGTTTTCAGGTTGCAATCTAATATGGTCTTTTTCTTTATAAAAGGTTTTTACCGTTGCTTCTTCTCCAATTAATGCTACTACGATTTCCCCATTGCTTGCTGTATTTTGTTTTTTTACTAATATATAATCTCCATCTAATATTCCAGCTTCTATCATGCTTTCTCCTCTAACGGTAAGCATAAAGCTTTCAGAGTTTCCAACAAAGTCAACTGGAATTGGAAATGTATCTGTTACATTTTCCACTGCTAAGATTGGCTCTCCTGCTGTAATTCTACCTACAATAGGTACTTCTACTAATTCTTTTTGGGTATAAAAGTCCTTGCTGGATGTTTTCTTTGGTTCTCCTGAGCCACCTTTTAATAATCGTAATGTTCTTCCTTTTTTGTCTTGTTTTTTGATGTAGCCTTTTTCATCTAATTTGGCTAGGTAACCATGAACCGTTGCTGTTGAACTCAATCCAACTGCTTTTCCAATTTCTCTTACAGATGGTGGATATCCTTGTGTCATAATTTGTTTTTCAATAAATTTTAATATGGCTTTTTCTCTTTTATTTAACTCTGGTTTTTTTCTTGGCATATTAATCACTCCATTCCCTTATTTTCCCATATCATATCATACAAACAAAAAAATGTCAAACAAATATTTGACATTTTTAAAATTTATATAAATATATTCTCCTAGCTTACGGTGTTGTAGTAGTTGGTCCTTCAATTACGCCTGATTTACCATTTAATGTATAAACATTTTCGCTTGCATTGAAAGTTATTTTAATTGTATCACCTTCTGCTACTGCTGTTGCATCAGCTTTTTGATTGTCTAATTGTGTGTCTAAATCTGAAGCTGTAATACCTTCTGATGACCTATAATCTCCAACTGCATATCTAGCTGTAACTGCTGCATTGTATGCTAAAGCAATTTGTTCTTTTTCTTCTCCTATTTTTGTGTCAATTCTTGCTTGGTTAGCTTGTGCAATAATTCCATTATCTCCTGTTAATACAGCAATACTTACCGTTGCCAAAATCAATAATATAATAATCGTTATAATAAGTGCGATTAATGTAATACCTGATTCTGCACTACCTTTCTTAGAAATTGTGTTTTCTTGTAAACTCTCCCTTGTTTTCATACAAATCCTCCTTCTTAACTTTTGTTTTTTAATAGTATTAATTTACTTTTTCACTATACTATAAGTTTTTGTTTTTTGCAATACTTTTTATGATATTTTTTTATTTTTTTTGCATATTTGTTACTATTTTGATATATTTTTATCTATTATTTTAAAAAGGAAGATATGTTGCCATATCTCCCTAAAATACGCATTTATCATCTTACTTGATATAAATACTTGGATCCACAGGTAAAGAATCCTTTAATATTTCAAAATGAAGATGTGGTTCATCTGCAATTTCAAACACAGCCGTATTGCCAACCGTTCCGATGGATTGTCCCTTTTCCACTTTTTCGCCTTCTACCACAAACTCTGAAGTCAATAAATTAGAATAAACTGTTTGAAAATGATCCTCATGTTCAATCACAATCGTTAATCCATATCTTGGGTCACTTTTAATTGATTTCACTGTTCCTGTTTCTGCTGCCTTTACAACCGTTGTCTTATCTGCTTTCATATCAATTCCCATATGAGTTGTCCACTCTTTTAGCGTTTCCGAATAAATCAAATTTTCTTGTGCATATTCCCTCACAATTTCGCCTTCTACTGGTTTTTGAAAACTCAATTCTTTTTTCGTCTCTACTGGTTTTGCCTCTGCATTGGTTGCCACATTAGCTGTATTATTAGATTTACTTGCATTTACTGTATTCCTATTGTTTTTTGTTGAATTGGTTGTATTTTTTGATTTAGTCACATTTGTTGTATTCGTTTGATTCGTTTGATTGGTTGTATTCGTTTGATTCGTTGTGTTGGTTGTGTTCAAGTCATTTGCTGACTCCTCTACTGACTTTCCTATTTCTGTACTAGCACTTTCTGTATTTTGCGTATTACTATTATTAATTGCTGCTATTTCTTCTAAATTCATGGTACCTTCTTTCATATCATCACTCAAACTTTTACTATACATAAATAAAGCAAAAACAATGACAGCTAAAATCGCAACACCAATTCCGGCATACAAAATGATACGATCTGTTGGTGATGGCTTGTTTGGCAAATTTTTTCTTCTATTTTCTCTTCTCATAAAATCCTCCTTTAAATAGTTTGTTAATACAAGTATTTCCTATTTTTAGAAGAATATTCATTTATAGCGAATTAATTTCTTTCAATTCAATTCCTACATAAAAATGATGAATAATCTCTTCATAATTACTTCCTTGTTTTGCCATGGTATTGCTACCAGTCTGGCTCATTCCCACACCATGACCATATCCTTTTACCGTAAATTTTATTTTATCTGCCTGTTTGGTAATTTCAAAATTAGCAGATCGCAAGCCAAAAATCGTCCTTGTCTCTACACCAGATAATTCATGATTTCCAAACTTAACTGTTTTCACTCGATTACTATCTGTGTATTCCAATATTTTAATATCTCCGTCGTTCTCGAAATTAATTTGAATATCCTCATATTTTGTTTTCAATTTTTCCATTAGTTCTTGTTGAGAAAACTCTATCTCTGAAGCATATTGCCTGTAACCTTCCTCTCCTGCTGTTTGTACTACTTGCAAATAAGGAAAACCACTTCCCCCCCAAACATTTACTGGAAGCTCTGTCGTTCCTCCGCTATTAGCATGAAAAAAAGCATTAATGGGTTCATTTTGATAAGTAATAATTTTCCCCTTTGTTTCATTCACACATTGTTCTATTTTTTGCCAATTACTCTCTCTTTTGCTTTCTTCCCATCTAGCCAATCGATCTTCTTTGGAAATCCAAGCTTGGCAACAAGTAGAATCATCGCAAATATCAGCATTGTCATGTTTTTTGCTTTTCGCCTTATAAATCGTATAAGTTCTAGCCACTACCGCCTGTGCCTTTAACGCTTCTAATTCATAATCTGCTGGCATTTCCGCTGACACAACATGACAAAGATATGGATCCAATTCCACATCTTCTACTTGACCCGTTTTCTTGTGAAGTAATCGAATTGTACCATAATTTTTATAATTATATTTTGTTTCTTCTGTCTTACTTTCTGAAGTAGCTAATTCTGCATTTTCCTCTTCCTTCGTTTGCGTTTCATTACTTTCCTCTATTTTCTCTGAATTTACTGGCTTGTCTTGCTTTGTAAGTAAGGCAGGCATCAAAAAACAAATAAAAACAAAAGCAAAAAAATACAACAAAAACTTCTTCATCGCCATTGCCTCCTTTCAATTGCCAAGAGGGACGATCCTTTTTGGCAATTTCTTCTTTATTTTATTTCTATTTTTCTAATAAAAAATTATTGAATATCTAAATAATTGCCAAAAAGGATCGTCCCTCTTGGCAATCTTGAAACCAGTGAGGCATCAAGCTTCTATTAATTTATTTCTCATGTTTCCTAAAATCTTACGTTCCACCCTTGAAACCTGTACTTGTGTGATACCTAAGATTTTAGCCACTTGTGCCTGTGTCTTTTCTTTATAAAACCTCAATAAAATAATTTCCTTATCTCGTGCATCTAAATTCTCGATCAATTGCTTAACCACTAATTTATTTGTAATCATTTCTTCTTCATCTTGATGATTAGATAGTGTTTCCATTAAATTTATGCTATTGCCATCTTTCTGATTGGTATAAGTACTGCTTTCAAGTGATTCTATGGTATTACTTGATTCCATTGCTAAAATAACATCTTCTCGGGAAGTCTTTAATTCTTTGGCAATTTGATGAATACTTATTTCTTCCCCTCTTTTATAAAAATATTCTTTCTGTAATTCCTTGATTTTAATACTTAACTCCTTGATGCTTCTACTCACCTTAACAGGACCATCATCTCGAATATAACGCTTGATTTCTCCAATCATATAAGGCACTGCATAAGTCGATAATTTAACATCAAAATTCAAGTCAAAACGTTGAATTGACTTAATAAAGCCCATACATCCAACCTGGTATAAATCTTCTAACTCATATCCTCTTCCATTAAATCTTTTTACAATACTCCATATTAATCCATTATTTTGTTCCACCAACTTTTCCAATTCCGATTTATCTCCGTGTTTGGGCTTTTTTGATTGATTCTCTATCATTTTCGTACATCATTAAACCCCTCTACTTCTTAATCATTTGTTGTCATCATCTGAAAATCTTCCTCTTCCTCTTTTCGATTTGGTTTTATCTTTTTGCTCATTGTTACCTTAGTCCCTAATCCAACAATAGACTCAATTTCCATTGTATCCATAAAACTCTCCATAATCGTAAATCCCATACCAGACCTTTCAAGATTTGGCTTAGTTGTATATAATGGTTCCCTTGCAATGGCAACATTCTCAATACCCTTTCCCGTATCTGAAATCTCAAGAATAATTTCATCCTCTTTCAAATGCCCTACAATCTTCACAATACCTTGCTTATTCTCATAACCGTGAATAATACAATTCGTCACAGCCTCTGAAACCGCTGTCTTAATATCAGCTAGTTCCTCAATCGTAGGATCCAATTGAGCTGCAAACGCTGCAACCGTCAATCTAGCAAACGCCTCATTACTAGACCTACTAATAAACTCTAATTTCATTTCATTTTCAAAAACATCATTCATCTCTCTTATATCCTTTCTTTTTAAGTTAGCTGATGGCGACTCTGGGACAGGCACAAACTCGCCAATCATAAACTCCCCACATGATTTAAGATGCCTGTAAGTCTTGTGTGACTGGAATTAGCTTTAATATTCCACTCATCTCAAATATTCTTTTTACGCTCTGTGTTAAGTTGCTTACTTCTAATTTTGCTCCTATCATGTTGGCAAATTTGTATCGTCCTATTACCATTCCTATTCCTGCACTGTCCATGAAAGTAACACTACCAAAATCAAATACAACTTTTTTAGGCATATATCTCTCCATTTCATAATCCGCTTTCCTCCTTATCTTTTGTACACTACAATCGTCAATTTCATCTGTAATTTTAAATATTAAAAGCTTGTCCTCTTCATAAAATTTTAATTCCATTTTTTCTCCTTCCTAAGGTTTATTTCAATTTAAAAAGCTTTGCTTCCTACTAAGAATTTTTTTATTTTCTTTCTTATTTCCTTCTTGCCTTTTAAATTGCTCCTCTTTTGTTTTTCTTTTCGTATTATAATACTGTTTCCATTTTTTTCCAAGAGTAAAATTTAAGAAGTTTTGTCGTTTTGTTAGAAGTTTTCGACAAAAAAATACACTTTATTTTTAAAGTGTATTTTGGTTATATTTTTTACATTTCTATGCCAATATCGTCTGTATCGTCTGTACTTTCTCTTTGTGTATTTCTGTCTGCTACTGTACTTCCTTTTTCTCTCTCTTGCATATTTTTCATTAAGTCTTCTATACCAGCTCGATTTCTATCTAATATTCCTTTTCCGTTTTTCCGCCATTTTTTGCTCAAAAGCCTTTACTTCCGCTTCTGTACTTTGTATCACTTGTGGGATACTTTTCTTATTAATATATTCTACTCTTTCTTCCACATCTTTTATTACATTACCCTGATACTGATTTCCCTTATCTCTTTTATTTAAAAGAATTCCAGCAATTTTTTGGAATATATTTTTCTTTTTCAATGTTTTCAATTTATTATCTTTCAATTCTGTCGCTTCGTCTATACGATCGATTCTGTCTATTTCGCAATTAAGAATCTCTTGATCACATTCTTTTAATAATTGTTTTATTCGATGTCTACGATTTTGTACTGCTTTAATCTCTTGTTCTAGTGGTATTAACGGATTTTCCTTCTTCAAATCTTTTAATTCATTATTTTTTTGTTCAACTAATTCCAAATCTCCTTTTGCAAGAGCTACTTTTATTTGCTTTTTTAATTCTTTTTCCTGTTTTAATAGTTCTACACATTTAGGCGTTTTCTTTAATTCTTTTCTTTCCTGTTTTATTTTATATTCACTTATTAAAGTTCCTTGTTCTTGATTTTCAAGAATACTCCTTTGTTTTAAGATTTCTTCAAATCTTTCTTGATATTGTTTCTGTATTTCTTGCAAACTTGCCTCAAATTTTTCTAAAACATTATTTCTTTCTTCATTAATTTCTTGGGCTCGTTCCTTTTTCTGTGCATGTATTTTGGTTTGATCTTCAATCTTATCCCTTACTTCTTTCACTTTTTTACAAATAAGATTTCTTCCCTCTACTAAAAACTTCGCTTTTTTTACACGCTTCTTCTCTTCCCTTATTGTTTGTAGTGTAGAAAACATATCTTCTATCTCTTCAGGTGTTAATGTATGTAGCATACTTTTCACTTCTTCAAAATTTAGCGTTTGAACTTCTCCACCACTCATTTGATCAAAATTGTTACTATCTTCAAATTGATTCTTTTTTTCCATTTTGTTCTTCCCCCTTGCCTATGATTCATCATTATCGAAAAATTGATTTATCTTTTCTTTTAATAGCTTTTCTTTTTCATCTAGCTCTCTTTCCATTTTCTCTAATTCTTCTATGGTAACCTTTTCCATATCTATTAATCTACCATTAATAATAACTGTATTTCCCTTATTCATCTCTTCCTCCTAGTTAAACAATTTCTAATTTAATTATAATCTGTGTTTTTTAAAAGTCAATACTTGTTACAAAATTGTAATCAAGTTGACATTTTTATGTAACAAAAGAGATAACTCCTAGCAAGTTATCCCTTATTTATGTATTATTCGACATTTCCTATTTTATTTAATATTTCCTTATATCTCTCAAGCTTATTCCTTTCCTCTTCAATTTTAGCTTGAGGAGCCTTATTCATAAAACCTGGATTAGAAAGCATTTTTTCACATCTTGCTACTTCCTGCTCTAACCTTGCTTTTTCTTCTTCCTGTCTCTTTCTTTCTTCTTCCTTATTAATTAGTCCTTCTAGTGGCATATATAATTCAATGCCATCTGTAATAATTTGAATTGCCTCTTGTGGAATGGCTGATTTATCAGTTTGAACCGTAATACTCTTTCCAAGACCTAATTTTAATAAAAATTCTTTCGCCTCTTCTATTTCACTTTTATATTTTTCTGTCACAAAAATCAAATCTGCTTTTTTCGATGGATGAATATTTTTATTAGCTCTGACATTACGAATTTCAACAATGATTTCTTTGATTTTTTCCACAATTTGTTCTTCTTCCTTATAATTTAACGTTTCTCTATACTTTGGCCATTTTGACATCATTAATTCTTTATCATTATAATGAGCCAATTCATTATAAATTTCAGATGTCACAAACGGCATAAATGGATGTAATAACTTTAAAGCCACAGCAAAAACATAATCTAAAACATAAGATACTCTTACTTTTTCTGCTTGATTTTCACTATAAATTCTTGCTTTTACCATTTCTATATACCAATCACAAAATTCATTCCAAACAAAATTATATATATTATCTAAAGCCACTCCTAGATCGTACTTTTCTATATTATTTGTCACATCTTCCACTAATTTATTTAATTTACTTATGATCCATTTATCTTCTATCTGTAAGCTTCCTTTTTTGTAAGAATGATGCATCTTATCATAATTTTCTTCATGAAATTTAATGATCTCCTCATCCTTTACAGAATTTCCTATTATAAACTTTGCAGCATTCCAGATTTTATTGGCAAAATTAGAAGCTTGTTCTAGTTTCTCTGGCATATAGCGAATATCATTTCCCATAGTCGTTCCAGACAATACAGAAAATCGTAGGCTATCAGCCCCATATTGATCGATGACTTCAATTGGGTCAACACCATTGCCCAATGTCTTTGACATCTTTCTTCCTTGGCTATCTCTAACAATGCCATGAATTAAAACATCGCTAAAAGGCTTTTGCTTCATAACTTCTAACCCTGAAAATACCATTCTTGCCACCCAGAAGAAGATAATATCATAACCAGTTACTAATACATTGGTTGGATAGAAAGTTTTTAAATCTTCTGCTTCTGTGTTTGGCCAACCAAGTGTTGAAAAAGGCCATAAAGCTGCACTAAACCAAGTATCTAATGTGTCTGGATCTTGCTCTAATTGCTGACAACCACATTTTTCACAGGTTTCTGGTTTGATTTTTGCCACATTAATATGCCCACATTCTTGACAATAATAGGCTGGTATTTGATGACCCCACCATAATTGTCTTGAAATACACCAATCTTGGATATTTTCCATCCAGTTAAAATATGTTTTTTCATATCTTTTCGGAACAAATTTCACATCATCCTTTCTAACCGCTTGAAGTGCTGGTTCTGCTAATTCTTTCATTTTAACAAACCATTGCTCTGAAATTTTAGGTTCGATGGTACTTTTACATCTTTCGCATTTGCCAACATTATGTGTATATTCTTCTTCTTTGACTAAGGCTCCTATTTCTTTCAATTTTTCTACTATTTTTTGTCTTGCCTCTAGTAAGTCCATTCCTTCATATTCTGACACTAGATTTCCCATTTTGAAGTTCTCATCAAATACTTCGATTATTTCTAAATTATGTCTTAATCCAGCTTGATAATCGTTCATATCATGTGCAGGCGTGATTTTGACAGCTCCTGTTCCAAATTCTTTTTCAACAAAAGAATCTGCTATGATTGGAATTTCTTTATTCATAATTGGTAAAATACAAGTTTTTCCCACTAGATCTTTGTATCTTTCATCTCCTGGATGTACTGCCACAGCAGTATCTCCTAACATGGTCTCTGGTCTTGTTGTGGCAACAATAATATAATTATCTTCTCCTTTTACTAGATAGCGAATGTGCCATAAGTGTGAACTTTCTTCTTTGTATTCTACTTCTGCATCTGAAATAGAAGTATTACAATTGGTGCACCAGTTTACCATTCTCTTCCCTTTATAGATTAACCCTTTGTTATATAAATTTACAAATTGCTCTAAAACAGCATCCGATAAGCCCTCATCTAATGTAAATTTTCTTCTTTCCCAATCACAAGAACATCCTAATTTTCTTTGTTGCTCTTGAATGGTTCCTCCATAAAGATGTGTCCATTCCCATGCTTCCTCAATGAATTTTTCTCTGCCTAAATCCTGCTTGGTTTTTCCTTCTGCTTTTAATTTTTGTACCACCTTCATTTCGGTTGATATAGAGGCATGGTCTGAACCTGGTAACCATAGTGTATTATAGCCTCTCATTCTTTTATAACGGATTAAAATATCTTGTAAAGTGTCATCTAAAGCATGACCCATATGTAATTTTCCTGTTACATTTGGTGGTGGCATCATAATACAATAACTTTCTTTGCTTTTATCCATGCTTGGCTTGAAATAGCCTTCTTCTTCCCAGTGCTTATATAATTGTTCTTCAAAGTCTTTTGGATTATATTTGGCTTTCATCTTGACTCATCTCCTTGTCTTCCTTTAATTCTTCTTCCTCCCTCTGTCCTAAAAATTCAAGTGTTCTTAATGAAACCTTCTTTCTCTTTTGATAATCTTTTACACAATCCTCAAAAGCAGGTACTGTTCCTGTTTCTATCGTTGTTTCTACAATAGAATATATCATACGATACATTTCTTTAGGAAGTATGTTTTTATCTATTTCTGAAAATTTCTTCTTATCCTCTTCTGTTAATCCCTTTCCTTTTTGAAAAAGTGAAAGTAGCTCTATCGTAGCCTCCTCCTCTTTTCTTTTTTGTTCTTCATTAACAGATACTGTTTCTGCTAATTGTTCTTTAAATGGATTACTCATTTTCTTTTCCTACCTTTCCTTTTTATTTTTTATGGTACTCAACTGTAACTTTTAGCAAATCAATCTAGTGCAAAAACTCGCCCCTACACATAACATAAGGGCGAGTTGATATTCTCACGGTACCACCTTAATTATAATCTTTTTTTAGATTACATCTTAGTTAGCTGTTAACGTGGCTTAAACGGATATTCCTATTATTAGATTTCTCAAAATATCAACTAAAAAAGCTACTTTCCATCTATCTTTTTCTAAAGAAGCTTTCAGCCTAGGACTTCTTTTCTCTAATAGCAAGTATAAATGTACTCTTCTTTTTTCTTGTTTTTTTCTATGTTTCTATTATGCCATATCTTTGTTAAAAATGCAAGCTTTTTTCAAATTTTTTGCAATGTGCAATGGGGACGTTTCCTTTTGAACATGGGGGGAAGGCTTAGCTTCAGGAACCTTTTGCACCTTTGGCATAAATTCCTCGGCTACCTTTCATAACGTTAACAAATTTTAAAACAAAAGCCATAACAATACCCGAAAACAGGACCTTTTATGGCTTTTGTTTAAAAATTTGTAAAACTATTCCAGTCGCATTCGTCATTTATGCCAAAGGTGCAAAAGGTTCCTGAAGCTAAGCCTTCCCCCCCATGTTCAAAAGGAAACGTCCCCATTGCACATTAATCGCCTAAATTGATTCCGATGTCTCTTGCTGTTTTAATTAAGTCATCCTCCATGGTTACTTTTCGTAAATTGCTTTCTTCTGTATTGCCAGATACAGCACCTACTTTTGTATTGTTTCCTACGACTTCTTCTAAAGATACCGAATCTAATTTTCCATTTTTTATGATTGCTAGTGTTCCAAATTTTCCTTCTAATGCAAGTTGCATTGCTTTGGTTCCATATTTTGTAGAAAGTACACGATCAAAGGCAGTTGGTGTTCCTCCTCTTTGCATATAACCTAAAGTTGTATTTCTTGCCTCTAAACCTGTCATTTCTTGTAATTGTTGTGCAAGAACTTGTCCAATTCCTCCTAATTTTGTGTTATCTACACCTGCTCCATTGTCTCTTGTTCCCATTATGGTGATGTCGCCACCTTTTGGTTTGGCTCCTTCTGCCACTACGACGACACTAAAGTTTTTTCCTCTTTTTCTTCTATTATTAATTTTTTCAGCTACACGATTTATGTCATAGGGAATTTCTGGGATTAAAGCCACATCTGCTCCTCCTGCTATCGCTGCTTCTAAAGCAATCCAACCAGCATATCTTCCCATTACTTCTAATACCATAATTCTATGATGGGTTGCCCCTGTTGTGTGTAATCGATCTAATGCCTCCATTGCTACTGATACGGCTGTATTGTAGCCAAAAGTAATTTCTGTACAAGCTACATCATTGTCAATTGTTTTTGGTACACCAATGACATTAACCCCTTTGGTTGAAAAGTCTCTTGCTGATTTTTGTGTACCATCCCCACCAAGTGTGAAAATACAGTCAAATCCAAATTCTTTGATATTTTCTATCGCTTTATCAGACATGTCCTTATATTCTACACTGCCATCTTCCTTTACTATTTTATAATTAAATAGATTGGCATTGGTAGATGAACCTATAATGGAACCTCCTTTTGGTAAAATTCCTATAGCTTCTCCATCTACTGCTGTTGATAATAATTCAAAGTCTTTTTTTAATAATCCATTGTATCCATCTACAATCCCATAACATTCAACTCCATGGTTTTCAGCTGTTTTTACAATGGCCCTAATAACAGCATTAAAACCTGATACGTCTCCTCCATTGGCTAGTATTCCTACTTTTTTTAACATGAAAAAATCCTCCTTAATTGTTATTTTTATTATTATATCAATAATTAAAATTTTTACAACACTTTTGGAAGATTTTTTGTTGATTTGTAACAATAATGAATGTGATTAGAGTACTATATTCCAGCTAAGACAACACGGAATGAAGCACCGTTCGAAGGCAATACCTCCAATTCCACTAAAGCTGAACAATCCTGCAGCTGTACCACTATCATAATAGCCTCCTCGAACCAAGAAAGGAGTATCCTTAAATGCGAATACTGAATGACCATTAAACCAACTGTTAGCTCCTTGTCCACTACTTGATGTCTCTAAGATGGCATCTCCATACCCATAGTTTGCATTTTTATAAGTCATATAATTAGTATCTAATACATCATTTGAAGAGTCATATGGATATATCGTCGCATATTTCGTACTTCTAGTTTGATCGGTAAATGAACTTCCATTTGATAGTACTGCATTACCATTTTCAATATAAGTTGCTACATACTCCCAAGCACCACCTGATAAATCATATAATCCAAACATATTTCCAGTTGAGTTTGCTTGTGCTCCTAATGTTGTATTATGGGCATACGTTATCCCGCCTGAATTAGCAGTAGCATTTGAACTTCCTCCCCCATTTCCTGTTATACAATTACTACTGTTATTAAGATCTATTTCCTGTCCGTTTCTTCCATATTGACTATGGGTTAAATAGACACAAGCACCCCATTCGCTATTTTTCATTAAGTGACTCTCTTTGTCTCTGTCATAATTATACGCTGTTGTATAGCATTCCCCAACTGTTATATTTCTCCAACTTTGTACATTAGGTACTATTGCTAAAGTATTACCACTTCCTTCCGAATTTTCTGTTGCATCACTGTGGCTCGTTTCATATTTTCCTACCCAAATTCCTGGAAGTTCCTTATCCCATTCTCCATTTTTAAAGTTATTACTCGTTCCATTTGTAAAGGCTGGATGAATTTTATATCCTTCATCTGGTGTAGTTTGACTTGTTGGGATGAATTTCACTTCAATTTTTCCTGTAGTATTGGTTCCTTTTCCACTTAGTATTTTATATTCATATCTTGGTATCCATACAAAATAACTATCGATTCCATCTTTTGTCATTTTAGCATTTGCCCATTTACTATTTTTTAAATCTGTTTGATTATCCCCTTCTACATAATTATACCAATTATTCCATTCTTCTTCTGAACTTGCATATGTTAGTACTTTTTCAGTAGTATTAGGCTCCCAATAAACGGCTTTCATTCCTCCTACTAAATTAGGGCTATTTACTTGACCTGTCCAAGTTGAAGTTTTTTCAATTAACGTTACAGAGATAGCTTCTGATATGGTTTCTTTTTTATTTCCTACATTATCTACTGTTAATATATGTAGATAATAGATTCCTTTTTCTTGAATATCTAAAGTTATCGTTTGTGGATTAGTTGTAAAGGTTCCTCCTCCTGTATAATTTGTCTCATCTGTTCCTATTTCGCTATTACTTTTTGTATATTTCCATTTGCATTTGGTAATATCCACTCCACTTCCAGCATCATTGTCATTTTGTTCTACTTTTGCAGTAACAATCGTTGTTGCATCAATTGTAAGCGTCGCCTTATTAGGTTCTGTGTTATCAATATTAGCTACATTAGCTGTCATATTATCTTTAATCACGTAATTGTTGGCATTTTTTATTCGTACATATAATTCGCCCTTTTCACTCATCGTATTATTGCTATCCCATGTTGTTCTATCTTTTGAATACTCTACCGTATATCCCTCTGGTAAGCTTGGCGTTGTCGCTATTGTTACAACTACATTTCCATTCGTCCAAGTAGATGGATTATATTGATACGCTATTTCTATATTTTCGGTTGCTCTTTCTATTGGCTCTGTTATTGTTTCTTTTCCTACTTTATCGATTGCTTTCATTTTTATTTTGCAATTAGTACCTGACTCTAAATCATCAAATGTATAACTCGTCTCAGTTGTTCCATCTTTTGGTACCCAAGTTTCTCCATTATCTTTACTAAATTGATAATAGGCAATTCCACTACTTGTACTCGTTGTTGTTTCTTCTTGATCTATCGTTGAACCAGTTACTTTAATATAATCTATACCTGTTGTTACTTCTGGCGTAAATTGTTTTGGTGGTAAGGTATCAATATTGTTTATTATTGCTGTGGCATATCTTCCTCCTTGTCTACCATCACTTAATCTAACATATAAATTTCCCTTGATTGTAAATTCTACTCCTGTTTTATTATCATAATCTTTCCAATCACCTGCTACCTCTGGGTTTCCTGTTGTATATTGTAAGCGATATCCTGTGGTATCCACATTTTTGGTAGCTATTTTTACCGTTATTGGTCCTTGTGTATATTCTCCTTCTCGTATGCTTTTCCCATTTACGGTATAGGTAAATGTTACATTATTTCTTGTTAACGCAGGTATCGTTGTAACATCTATTTCTTTACTTGCCGTTTCTCCATTTTCTGCTATGGCTTCTACTTT
>CANONT010000007.1 GCA_947567695.1 uncultured Clostridium sp. | reverse complement strand
AAACGGAGAATTTTACATTGATAAAATAAATTTTAGAAGTAGTTATATTGAACAACTAACAAAATTTTTTGCATTAGGAATAGCAGATGTTTTTGTGCCTATTGAAGTGAATGAAGAAGAAAAAGAAATAAGGACAAGTGTTAATATAAATCAAGAACAACTAGACGATTATATAACAAGACTTAACAAAGAATTTGAGATAGAATTTTATGAATTATTTTCAAAAAATGTGAATGAAAATGAAGAAGAAATTGAAATAAAATTGAACAAAGAAAAACAAAAATTGATAAGATTAGTTGCTATAAAAAATGATAAGAAATTTTCAAAATCTAAAAAAGAAAATTATAAAATTGGAGCAGTAATTAGTAATCAAAAATAAAGAATTAGAGGAAAAATTCAAACTAAGTACAATTTTTGTACCCCCATACACTTCCTAACAAGCACTGAATTTTTCCTCCCTAGTCAAAATTCGTATTTTGGGACTAAGTCCCAAGCCCTGTATAAAATAGTTACAAACTATTTTGTAAATTTAATGAAAAAATGGAAAAATTATGATATACTTAAATTCGTCAGACAGTGTCTGACGAATTTAAAAGAATGATAAAATTTAAGTTAATGTTTTAATCAATTAGATATAAAATAGATTAAAATGTATTTATGTCACAGTAAAGAAGGATAGTATAAAAAGGAAGTATAAATATATGAGTGAAAACAGTAGAAATAGTTTTTTAAATAGCATAAGGTATCCAATAGAAAGGAAATTTTTAAATCAAGAATTAATAAAAATCCATATACAAGAAAAACAAAATCAAGGATTTACTGACAAGAAATATGATACTTTTTTTGATGGAAAAGTATTACAAATATGTTTCTTTAGTAAGGGATGTAGATGTAGTAAAAATGGAAGTTGTATAATATGCGATTATGGAAAAACTAGAAAAGAAAATTTAACAAAAACAGATATAACAGAAATTATGAACGAAATATTTGAAAGCCTAGACAGAATGCCAAATGTAGTATTATTAAATAGTCTTGGTAGTGTTTTAGATACACAAGAAATGCCAATGGAAAACATTATAGTGATATTAGATAAATTATCAGAGATAAGTGCAAACGTAATAATATTTGAAACACATTATTTAACTATAAATCCTTCAATTTTAGAAGTAATAAAACAAAAATTAAAAGATAAAGAAGTAGTAATTGAATTAGGACTAGAGAGTTCTAATAGAGAAGTTAGAGAAAATTGTTTAAATAAATACATAGATAATGCGGAATTTGTAAAAAGAGTTAATCTAATAAAATCTTTTGGATTTGGAGCAGAAGCTAATGTTATTTTTGGAGCTCCATTTTTAACTACAGAAGAACAAATAAGAGATACAATACAAAGTATTGAATGGTGTTTTGAAAATAGTATTGATAAAGTAAATTTATTTCCAATTAATATAAAACCATATACTTTATTGTATAAGTTATATGAAGAAGGAAAATATTCTCCAGTTTCACACAGTAATTTCATTGAGGTCTTAAAAAAAGTACCTAAAGAGTATATTCACAAATTATATTTATGTTGGTATGGAAATAGAGAAATAAAATATGACACAAAAAGAACAGTATTACCTAAGTGTGAAAAAGATGAATATTCTAAACTAATGGATTTTTATCAAAGATTTAATATCAATAAGGATCCAGAAGAACGAATAAAATTACTAGAAAGTACAAATCAATTCAAATTAGAAAAACAACAAGAATTTTAACAGTACTACTAATAATGGTTATAAAAGGCGACTAATTAGAAAATGTATAGTTGCCATTTTTTATTTAAATTTATAAATAAAATTATAAAAATAGTTGATAAAAGAACAAAAGTTTGATACAATATGCAAAATGCAAGGAGTGATTATTATATGAAACAGGCTTATATAAATTGTTTGAAAAAATTAAGAGAATTTAGAAAAAATCTAAAACTAAATAAAGATATAAAAAGAGGAAAACTATATTTTACTTGGATTAAAGATAAAACAGAAAAAATAGAAAATGAAAAAGATGAAGAATTTATATATAACAATATGATTCAATATACATTAAAGAATTACAAAATTGATAAGTATACTTATGAAAGATTAGATAAGAAATTAAAAAATATAGTAAATGACAATTATATACTAAAGAATAACAACTATATATTTAATAATATAAATATTTCTAAAAGTGATATTCTATTATTGGCGAAAAAAATATTATTTAAACGAGGAAATGTGGTATGGATAGATTTTGGCTTTAATATAGGTAATGAATTTGGAGGAATGCATCCTGCCATAATATTGAAAAATTTTAATAATGAATTGTTTGTTTTACCAGTATCTTCTAAAATACCTAAAGAATATATAAAAATAGAACAAGAATATAAAAATGGAAAAATTACATTTGAAGAATGTGAAAAGAAAAAAAGTAAGATTACAGAAATAATACAAATAGATAGTATATATAGATTTAAAAATATGATTAGATGGGCTAATATTACAAGAATGAAAAAAGTAAGTATATTAAGATTAAATTTTAATGGTACTATCGGTAAAATTGATGGAAAATATTTGAGCTTAATCAATGAAAAAATAGGTTTAGAATTTTTTGAATAAAACATTGACTTAATGCGTAAAATATAGTATCATAGTATTATGGAAAGTAATCAATTAAGATTGCTGTGGGAGGAACGAAAGTTCCAGTAATTGCTATGGGAGGCGACTAGTTAGAAATAATTAGTTGCCAGTTTTTTTATTTTATGCTATACTAATTTCAACAGTTGATGAGTCAATTATTTTTTTGAGCTAAATGTGGGAGGAACACTATGAGAAACAGGCGATTTTTTTGCAAATAACCTCCTAAAACGCTCCAATTTTTACTCCCACGAAGTGATATAAATAATTAATAAAAACATTGATTTTTAAATATTTATATGGTATAAAATGTATGAGTAGTTCTCAAGATACTTTCGAAGCCTTGAGACATTTTAATATTATAGAAGGGAGGAAAATTATATGGAGAAATCAAATAAAAATGAAGAACCTAAAATACTTGTTTCAAAGGTACAACATATTTTAGAATGGACTAAAACAAAATTATATTTAGATACTAATTCAGATAAGGCAAAAAACAGAATTGTACGAAGAGGAGAAGTTTATAAATGCAATTTTGGTATTGGTATAGGTTCAGAAATGCAAAAGGAAAGACCTTGTGTAATAATTCAAAGTGATGTAGGTAATATAAATTCAAGTAATGTTATAGTAGCACCAATAACGCATACAGAAAAGCCAATTCCATCAATGGCACATATTACAACTCAAAAAGATAATAATGGAATAACAATATTAGATGGACAAGTAAATCTTTCAAATATTCAAACTGTAAGTAAAGCAAGATTGGGAAACTACATAACAAAACTTTCAAAAGAAGATATAATCAATATAGATAACTCATTATATGTTAGTTTAGGTTTAATGAAAAATATTAAAAGGTATGAAGAAAAAATTGAAAACTTGAATAAGTACATAGAAAAACTAAAAGAAAAATAACAAATAAAGATATATAATTTGACATTTAATGAGATAAATGATAAAATTAAATTACAAATATGTTGTTTTTATGAAAACAATAGTAAAATTTAACAAATACGAAAATCTTTTGAGATTTTTAGTATTATGAATATTTTTAAGCTTTTAGCATAGACTAATAGCACAAATATGTTATAGGTTTTCACCTATAATAGTATTACAGGAAAGTTGAGTAACATCAATTTTCCTTTTTAGTATGCCCAGCATGGGCAACAACTTGTGGGTGAAAGTCCCATACAGTGCTTGATAGTGGCGAACTGTTAGCGAATGACAAGGGTGTCCATTGCGAAGTGGAATCTGAAAGAAGTCAATAGCAAAATCTCGGTCTGACGAACAGAAATCACATATAAGGCTGAATTGAGTTGGGCGAGCTTGCTAAACAAAGCAAAGCCCAAATAACTATCTGAAACTCATACAGTAAATGTGGCAGATATATGAGAGGAAGGTTGTTGTTCTTATCTGGGGAGGTCTGGTATTTTGGAAATATCTTGAAATGGATATGAAAATGCTAGTAGTGATATTAGAGTGAAATATCAGAAGTCAGCAGAGGTCATATTAGCAAATTGGATATATACAATTTGTGAAGGACTGAACGATAGGAGGATTTTTTTTTATGAAAGGTAATCAAGAATATGATAATGGTAGACAACTTCGAATAGAAGACTATCTACAAGAGAATAAGTTGGAAACTGAAGGTATTGTAGAAGTGCCTAGTGTTTTTGTTGTGCCTACAAAAGAAGAAATCGATACTAAAACAGTAACTAATGAAATACTTGAGAAAATACTTTCAAGAGACAATATGAACATAGCATTTAAAAGAGTGAAAGCCAATAAGGGAGCCAGTGGAATTGACGATATGAAAGTAGATGAACTTCTACAATATCTAAAAGAAAATGGTGAACAAATCAAGGAAAACATTAGGAAGGGAGAATACAATCCAAAAGCAGTAAGAAGGGTAGAAATACCAAAGACAGACGGAAGCAAAAGAAAACTAGGAATACCTACAGTAGTAGATAGAGTAATACAGCAAGCAGTAGCACAACAATTGAGTATAATCTATGAACCAATATTTTCAGAAAATAGTTATGGATTTAGACCAAGCAGAAGTTGCCACGATGCAATTCTAAAAGCTAAGGAAATAATGAACAATGGATATAAATGGGTAGTAGATTTAGACCTAGAGAAATTCTTTGACACAGTAAATCAAGATTTACTAATATCAATAATAAGAAGAACAATAAACGAAGATAAAGTTGTGTCATTAATAAGAAAATATCTACAAGCAGGGGTACTAGTAAATGGAGTATTTGAAAGGACAGAAAAAGGAACACCACAAGGACGGAAATATTTCGCCAATATTGAGCAATATAATGCTTAATGAGTTAGATAAAGAACTAGAAAAACGTGGCTTACAGTACGTCCGTTATGCGGACGACTGTGTAATATTTACAAAATCAAAGAAATCAGCACAAAGAGTAATGAAAAATATTACAAAATACATCGAAACAAAATTAAGATTAAAAGTCAACAAGGAGAAAAGCAAAGTAGATAGACCATGGAGAATAAAATACTTAGGATTTTCATTTTACCAAGCAAAAGGAAAAATAGAAATAAGAATACACCTAAAATCAATAACGAAATTCAAAGATAAAATACGAGCAATAACATCAAGAAGTAATGCAATGAGTATGGAAACAAGGTATATCAAACTAAAACAAGTTATAGTAGGTTGGGTAAATTATTTCAAGATAGCCAATATGGGAAAGATAGCACAGGAACTAGATAAATGGATACGAAGAAGAATAAGAATGTGCTATTGGAAACAATGGAAGAAATGTAAAACAAAAAGAGAAAATCTTATAAAACTTGGGATATCGGAAGAAGTCGCAAAAGAGCATAGTGGTTCAAGGAAAAGCTATTGGAGAATGGCAGATACTCCAGCAATGCATATGGCATTAAATAATAAAACACTAGGAAAACTTGGATATACAAGTCTTACTAGTGTATACTGTTAAAGTATTAATTCTATTGAACCGCCCAGTGCCGAACGGCATGCTAGGTGGTGTGAGAGGACGAAATATCAAATAATGATATTTCTCCTACTCGATTTTCTAGTAGTTGATTTTTAAAAATATTTATTTCATTTTCCATTATTCCTATTACTCCTTGTTAAAATAAATTAGAATGTGTATCAATATCAAATAATAATAAAACTATATTTATATATCAATTTTATTCATAATGGCAAGAAAGAGTGATTTTTGACTATCTTCAATCCTAACTAAATATGAAATCATGCTAATAATAGATGTTTTTATTGCACTAATACTACAGCTTCCCATTTTAGCAATATCAGAATAATTCAAAATATTATTGTTGCTATTAGGCATTAAGTTATAGTACATCAAAGATCTTCTTTTTGTAAATATTTATTTAAAATATTTTTCTTTTTATTATTTAAAATTTCTATTTCATTTTGTGAATTTATTATATCATCTTCATATTTTTTTATTTCATTTACAATTATTCTTTGCTCATCTATTGGTAATATTGGAATTCTAATTTGCTTTATTGCATTAATAGATAATTCAATTTGTCCACTCTGACCAGTTGCCATATTTTCAATATTCTTAAATCCTATATGACATAATGAATATAAAGCAAATTTCGGTAATAGTAATTCATTATTTAGTCTAACAATTGTAATATGACTATCAACTACATAATTACCATCCAACTCAAATAAAGTTACTCTACCTGCTGTTCCAACTCCTGTTGAATTAATTAACAAATCACCTTTTATAAGATTTCGTTCATCTGAAATGAAATTATCGTTTGCAAAGTATTTATCTGTAAAGTCGAATGTTGTGTATCCACGAGCTTGCCCAGATTTTATAACTTGAATATCTGAATTACCATATTTAGCAGATTTGCCTCTTTTGGTTAAAATAGTATAATCTCCTAGTCTTCTCATATATTTTTCTTCAAAGTATTTAGAGATTATTTCATCTTGTTGTTTTTTACTCATAATAATAGTATTATTTAAGTTACTTAATTTTGTTTCTATAACTTCAAATTCTGAAATTATTTTCTTTTGGACATCTAGTGGCGGAATAGGAATTTTAATTTTTTTAAAAGCCTCCATGTCAATATTTTTTTGAGAAGGACCTCTTCCAAGTGCATATATTAGTGATTGTTGATTAAGTAATAATAAATTAATAAATTTATCACTTATAATTTCTTTATTTTTTGAACTAACTGTCATTCCAGAATCATTTAAGAAGAATTTTCCATTTACATATCTAACACAAGTTGGAGACATACCGAAACGAGAGATTACATATCTATTTTCACGGTTGAACTTTGAAGTACGAAAAGTTTCTCCGCCTCCTCCATAAACTGGATAAACTTGCTCTTCATTAATATTTTTAACAATTCTTTCTCCGTATTCAATATATGCTACTTTTTCTAATTGTTGAGTTGGATATAAATAGATATCTTTAGATTGATTAATCTTGTTTAAGTTAACTTGTTTATCAAACTTGCTTGTGCCATACTCAAAAAGATTACACATACGTTCATAAGATATATTTTCACACAATTTAGGAGATATTTCATTTTTAATACCTTTAAAAGAATTATATACATAGCTATTTGCTTTTGTATTATCCAATATATTTTTTTCATTGTATAACTTTGTGCCATTAGGCAACCATTTTAATCCTTCATGTCCTCTTCGCTCACTAAATTCATAACCCAAGAATTTTTTTTCTTCTTGTTTTTGTCCAGTTTTAATAACAACAATTTCTTGATGATATGTAAGTATAAAATATAATAGTTTTTCTTTTTCAAGTTGATTAATTTTTTCAATGTTGCCGTCAAAATCTTTAATATAGTCTGTATATAATTCGTTATCAACTTTATTACCATGTAATATATTTATGTATTCCTCAAAGCTCAAATCATTATATACATATTTTACATACGTCGAAAAAGCATTTTCGATTCCAAGAACAGTAACATCTAAATAATCAGTTAAAAATCTATCTATTGCTAATTCGATTTCTTTATAATCATTATCTTTTCGTCTTTCAAGGAATAGTATAACTGTATTTGTCCCTGTTTTCATAAAAGTTCCTGAACCCAATTCAACAATTGCTTTAATATTAAAATTCTTAAATAATATTTCTCTTGTTTTTGAGTATATGCCACTATTTGAAAATATAGAAACAGGTAATATAATTCCTGCCCAGCCACCAACCTTTAAGAGTTGTTTCATTCTTTCAACAAATAAGCATTCTATTTCTGAACTATTATCTGTTAAATAATCATATAATTCAAAAGAACTTTCAGCATTTTTTAAAGTTGTTTTGAAAGCATCTACACTATATGGAGGATTTGAAATTAAAATATCAAATTGTCCATTATTTTTTGTATCGAATCTTTGAGAATATCTTAATTTACCTACATATTCATCAGATTCAAAGCTATCTAGTCCATTAGCCCAAATTATATTAGCTTCACCATCACCATTAAAAAATGCAGAAACTTTTGCAGTTTTAACCAATCTATCATCTAAATCTATACCATATACATATTCATTAGCCCAACTAAATTTTTCACTATTAACCCATGTTTTTACTTTATTTTTTACTAAGGGTGTAGCTGATGTAATGTCTAAGGTTTCAATAATATTTTGAACTTGTTCCATATATTCAGTTAAAAAATGTCCACTTCCTGTAGCATAATCAATTACTGTAGGTAATATATCATTTTCATTGTTTTTGATTTTATTAGTAACAAATTCTTTAATAGGTAAAGAACTTATAATAAATCTTGTTATTGGAACAGGAGTAAAATATTGTCCTGCTTCTTGTTTTATAGAAGTATTAAGTAGTAACTCAAAAAAATCACCTAAAAATTGATGTTTTTGTCTATATCTAAATTTATATCCTTGAAGTAATTCAACTATTTCTTTGACAATCTTAGCATTAGCTCTAAATGATTTTTCATCTAAAACTTCTTTGAATGCAAAATTTGGACTTTTCTTAAGTCTTGTATCTCTAAACATATTTATTATAGCCTGTTTTGAGTTATCATCAACTTGAACCCCTTGTAATGCGTCTGTTATCTCTTCTTCGGAATAATCTGTAACATTTATATTAAGAAAACGTTTCATTCCAGCCTTATATAAATCATTCAATCGCATTTGTAATGATTCATCAGTATCATTCTCTAACCATTGAAATTGTAATTCGTCTTTGTCGTTTTTGTTTTCGTCAATAATTTTACATACAAATAAATTAAGTAGTTTATTAAAAGCATTTGGTTTATCTGATACAACATTATGGCGTAATATTTCCATTATTTGATTAAATATTTTTCCACTATCAGCTTCTTGTAAATCAGTTAACATCTCATATGTTAATGCTTTATGCTTTACATTATAAGGAGTAGAATATTTTTCAAATATACCATTATCTTTGAATGACTTATTCCAATGTATATATATTTCTTTTGAAGTAGAAAGGGTTTTCCAAGATTCATGAATTGGAATAATATCATTTTGATATTCAATTTTTCCATTATTAAGAGCAGAAGAGTATAAACATAAGTATTTTGCATCTCTATCTAAAGCATAATAAGTAAATAATTGGCCTCCATCTTTAATCATTTTATTATGTTCTTTGTTATGTTCGATTCCTGCTGTTTTACATTCAATCATTAAATAAGCTGTATGTGCTTCTGAATAAACTAATATATCTAAATTTCCACTATGTCCTCTTCCAGAAGGATAAATTTTTTCAAGTTCTATGTTTTGTGGTTTATAGCCTTTTTCTAAAAGTCTGTTAATGCATTCTAAAACGACAAAATTTTCAGGCTTAGAAAAATTACTTGTAGTAGTATTGCCAAGAATAATGTTATCTCCATAGTTTATTCTTTGAATATTAAAATCTACTTCAATACTATAATTATTGTGAGAAGGATATTCTTTAATATAAACATTATTTACACCATTTTTAGGAATATAATTCATTGCTTTTAATAATTCTTTAATTTTATTTTCTTCCATTTTTTATCTCCTTCTTTTAATT
The DNA here is from genome assembly GCA_947567695.1 of uncultured Clostridium sp. Lineage (GTDB taxonomy): Bacteria > Bacillota > Clostridia > TANB77 > CAG-508 > CAG-269. The sequence continues at coordinate 49,238 of CANONT010000007.1, read as the reverse complement.
TGTATAAGTATTTATGTAGCCACTTGTTTAACAGTAAAGACATTATCTTGATTATAATACTCCTCTATATTTTTATTTCAAATGAATTATATCTTTTATAGAAAAAAAATGCAAGATTTTTTCGGAAAATAAATGACAAAACATGACAACACAGACATAAAAGAATATAAACAAATTATAAATTCTTGAAATTAATATGCAAATATTATATAATACAAGCAAAATAAAAAAGGGGAAAATTGGAATAAGAAGGGGAGGATGAAAGATGCAAAAGATTGGAATTATGGTAGCAGTAGATGAAGAAAGAGAAGCAATTTTGAATATTATGACAGATATAAAAGTGGAGCAAATATACAATCTCAGATTTTTAAGAGGAAAAATTCAAGAAAAAGATTGTGTGCTAGTAAAAAGTGGAGTTGGAAAAGTAAATGCAGCAAGAGCTGCACAAGTCATGATTCATAACTTTGATCTATCTTATATGATCAATTTAGGTGCTGGAGGATCTATTAATGGAATGCTAAATATAGGTGATGTAGTAATTGCGAAGCAAGTTGTCCAACATGATTTTGATATTACAGCTTTTGGACATAGTAAAGGATATATTTCTGGAATTGGAGATAAAGTGATATGTGATAGAGAGTTAGTCAATGAAATGGAGCAAATTATACAATCGATTCCAGAAAGAAATTATCAAATAAAAATAGGGGTCATAGCTACAGGTGATATTTTCTGTGCAGAACCTTGGATGAAAGATAAAATTCGTGTTAAATTTAGCGCTGATGCAGTGGATATGGAATGTGCTGCTATCGCTCAAGTATGCTATTTAGATAATATCGCATTTATTGCTGTGAAAAGTGTTTCCAATACATTAAATGATAAAAATGCTAATATATCGGATGAAAATTTAAAATTGGCTACTAAAAGATGTGTTAATATATTAAAAGAATTTTTAATATGAGCAAGTGTGACAAAAGGGGCGTCCCTTTTTGTCACACTTTTCTAATCTTGGAACCAGTGAGGATCAGTAGGGAGATTTGTATAATTTTTTGAAATTGGTGTATAATCTAAATAATGAAAGGAGTGATTTTTGTGGATAGAAAAATTAAAGTGGTTCAATATGGTGCTGGCAAAATGAGTGTGTATACCATGCGATATGTATATGAGAAAGGTGCAGAGATTGTAGGTGCTATTGATGTTAATCCAGATGTAATTGGAAAAGATATTGGTGAAATTATGGGGACAGAGAATAAAGGGGTTAAGGTGGTTTCTTTAGAAGAAGCGGAAAATATGATGAAGGAAACGAAACCAGATGTTGCTATTGTTACAACGATGAGTTTAATTAGCGATGTGGAAGATGCTTTGATGTTGTGTGCAAGGTTAGGTGTGAATGCTATTACGACATGTGAAGAAGCGTTTTATCCGATCAATTCTAATCCAAATGTAACGAAAAGAATAGATGAAACAGCGAAACAAACAGGTTGCACGATTACAGGTAGCGGGTACCAAGATATTTATTGGGGACAATTGATTTCTAGTATTGCTGGTTCAACGCAAACTATTAAAAAAATAAAAGGAAGTTCTAGCTATAATGTAGAAGATTATGGGATTGCTTTAGCAAAGGCACATGGAGCTGGATTATCGTTAGAAGAATTTGATAAAGAAGTGGCTTCTGTGGATCGAATTTCAGATGAAGAAAGACAGGCTATGATTAATCAAGGAGAATATTTACCTTCTTATATGTGGAATGTAAATGGTTGGCTATGTGCTAAATTAGGGTTAACAGTAAAAAGTCAAGCACAAAAAACAGTGCCACAAACTCATACAGAAGATATTGCGTCATCTACTTTGGGTATGACAGTAAAAGCTGGAATGGCAACAGGAATGAGTGCTGTGGTTACCACTGAGACAGAAGAAGGAATTGTGATTGAAAGTGAGTGTATTGGAAAGGTATATTCTAAGGAGGATTTTGATAAAAATGAATGGACGATTATGGGAGAACCTGAGACTACTTTAGTTATTAATAGACCAGCTACGGTTGAATTGACTTGTGCTTCTATTGTTAATCGATTACCAGATGTGATCAATAGCAAGCCTGGCTATGTGCCAACAGAAGAGATGGGTGAGCTAAATTATCGTGTGAAACCTCTTAATGAATATGTGCAATAGGGACGTTTTTTATTGAACATTTTTATGTAAATTTTAAGATTTTGCTAATTATGAATGGACTGTATGATGAAGTGTAAATACAAAAATTGTAAAAAAAGGCTTGATTTTCAAGCTTTTTTATGCTATAATCAAAATGTAGTATAAAAAGAAAGATATAAATTTTGAATTTATGTTTGAGGTGAGATATATGGAACAAGGAGCTAGAAATGAAGATTTTCCTACTCTAAGGAGTATGGCTAGAACTTTTCTTCAAATGATAGGAAATGTTTCTAAACCAGAAAATACTGAAGAGGGTAAATTATCAGATGAATTAACAGAGGCTATTAATAGAGTAGATAAAATGGAAAAGACTGTAAGAATCGGAAAATCTGAAGCGAAAGTTATTGGAAAAAATTCTTTTAATAAGAGACCAAATTTTTCGAGAGAGAAAAGTAAAAGCGTAGTAAAAGCTGAAATAAAGAGAGGTTCAGTGTTAGAAGAACACACATATGAGAACGAGATAGAGAAATAGCAGAATAGAACGTAAATACAAGAAATTTGATTTTCTTGTATTTTTGTCTTGACAAATGGAAAAACTACCTTTATAATAAATTACGTTATACAAATATGGCGAAGTAGCTCAGTTGGCTAGAGCATTCGGTTCATACCCGAAGGGTCATGTGTTCGAATCACATCTTCGCTACCAATAATTTAAAATATGAAAAATTATAGTCTATCACGAAAAATTGCCAAAAAGGGTCGTCCCTATTGGCAATTTTTTTGATCTTTATAAAAAAATTATAATTTAATCAAGAATAAGAGGATTTTATAAAAATATCAAATTCTTATACAAAAAATAATGGAGAATATAAAGTATCTATATATAATCATGTTTTTGCAAAATGTGGTTATTTTTTTTGTAAATGAAAAACGGTGTTTCATAAAAATAATTAATCAAAAGATTTTATAGATGATAAAATGCAATTGTAAAAATGAGGTGAGGAAATGATAGATAAAATCTGTATGTTTCTGACCAATCAAATTAGAAAAGAAATGCCAGACATAGATGATGAAAAAGCAGAAGTAATCAATTATGGGCTTCAAAATATTGTAGGAGAGATACCCAAGACGTTTTTAGTATTAATAATTGCTTATTTTTTAGGAATATGGAAAGAAACGTTAATCACGTTCCTACTGCTAATACCTTATAAAAATACATCTGGTGGATTTCATTTAAAAACACATCTTGGATGTATTTTAGGAACTACATTATTCTATTGTGGCATACCAATTTTATCCAAATACCTATTATTAAACGGAATAATTAAATATATTATAATAGCTATGGTATGGATTTTTGGAATGTTTATGATTAAATTATATGCACCAGCAGATACAGAAAATGTGCCAATCTTAGCTAAAAAGGATAGAAGAAGACAGCAGTTATTAGCATATATTACTTTCACAATTGGGTTACTAATTGCAGGAGTTATTAATTATAATATGATTTCGAATATCATTATATTGGGCTATTTTGTACAAAGTTTTATGATAACCAAAATAGCGTATCGCTTAACGAATAACAAATATGGATATGAAGTATATGGAGATACTTCAATACAAAATGTTTAATACAAAAGCAGATACCGGTCATGTTTTTGTGTTATATAGAATTTACGAAAGAAGGAGGATTTTATTATGTTAAAATTCTTAGCTAAAGTAGCAGAAAAATATGCAAAATCAACAAATACAGCTTGCTTAGGCTTTTGGGCATTCCATCAACCAAAAATGCCAGCTAGTTTGATTAAAAAAGATTAATTTATGAATTCTACATTGGTAAAAATAGGACGAAAAATTATTTTTACCAATGATGTAACTTAAAAGTTATATTTATACAATCCAGCAAAAAACAGCTTTGATAAAAAGCTGTTTTTTGTTTTTATTTTTCGTATAGTTCTAATTGTTGTGAAAAGAATTTATCGGTTTTTGAGGTAAATAAATTACTATTATTATTTTTCTTAATAATTTTACGAACTTCCCATAAACCTAATCCAGTGTGATTTTGTTTTTCAGAGATACCTTTTTCAAATATCTTCTCTGTGTCAACTTCCTTATTTATATAAGTATTTTCAATTGTAATTAATTGTCTGTGATTTTTTATATCGTTTCTAAATGTAATATTGATAATTTTTTCGTTACATTCGCAACTTGCTTCAATGGCATTATCTAATAAGATACCTAATATTCTAGCGAATTCATAAATTTTCATATTTAAAGTGTTTAAATCTAATAGAAAAGTCATATTAATTTTGATGTCTTTAGAGTCTGCTTCATGATATTTGCTGGTAAGTAGATTGTAGATACCGAGGGTTATTAACAATTTCAGGATTTAACAAGTATAAATTATTCACTCTTTGACAATCATCTTCTAATTGAATATAGTAACTTTTTAGACCTTCCATATCACTGGTTCTTATATAACCACCAATCGTAGTAACAATATTATCAAAATCATGTTTAAAGCCTCTAACACTATCATGTAAAATATGCAAAGTTTTATTATATTCTTCTGCACTTTCTAGTTTTTTGGTAGTTAATGTCAATTTCATTGCCCTAGTTAGACTATAGATACTAATTACTAAATAAGCTAATAAGGAAATACAACTGAAAAATGTTATAATAATTGGTAACCTATCTATATAATAAACAGTAATATAAACTTGAACTGCTAAAGTAAAAGCACCAAATATAAAATTAGTAAAAATAATATATTTGTTCTTTTTATCGATATCTTCTGACAAATTGATTTCAATTCTTTTGGTTTTTAGTATAAAAATTAAAATAAAATTCACTGTATAATTAGTTAATAGAAATCCAATATTGTAAAGAGGAATGCTAGAAAGCTGTTCAGAAGTTATATGAAGTATGGTAATATATGGATTTAGTATCAGTGAAGAAATCACTCCAAAGATTGCAATAGAAGATACTAAGGCTATTAGTGCCTTAAAAGGAGTAGTTTTAAATAATAGTATAATAAGTGCAAATGAACACAGATAATTTATTAGTACATTAAATGGACTAGGTATAAAAAATGAACCAACAATCATTATTAAAGAAGATATAATTATATATAAAATCCTATTTTTTCTTGATGTAGGAATATTTAATATAATTAAGAATAGTGACATTATAATAAATGATTCTATAAAATGTAAAGGTAATGGTAGTAATTTAGTAGCTAATTGATTTGGCGTAATCAACATCATCCAAATATTATTCAAAATTTCCATAATTTTTCAAAACCTCCATAAATTCTCTTTTGTATTTTGGACCAATTTCGCAAGTATCACCATCGCGGAAAGTAATAACCCCAGAAACTGGTTCAACATCCATAATTTGGTTAATATTAGCGATATAAGACTTATGACATCTTATGTAAGTGTCTTGCAATTTTTCTTGAAACTTATTAAAAGAGCTATAAGTATCATAGTCGCGAGAAGAAGTGTGAAAAACTAATTTCATGCCATCTCTTTTGATATATTGAACCTCAGCCTCATCAATAAGGGTATTTTTATTATCAATTTTAATATAATTTTTACTTAATTCATTGGCATCTTCAAACAGCCTAGAGATAGTTTCTTCTAATCGATCGTATGTAATAGGTTTAGGTAAATAATCAAAAGTTTTATAACGATAAGCCACCATTGCATATTCTAAATGACCAGTAGTAAAGATAATATATGGATTTTTCTTCCTCTTTCTAATTTCTTCAGCTAATTCGAGACCGCTTTTGTTAGACTTCAAATTAATGTCTAACATTACAACATCAGCTATATTGTTATCAATGTAATTTAAAATATCATCTGCGTTATCAGATTTAAAAACTACGGAAGCATCATAATTACTTTTGGTAAAGATAGTTTCTAACATTTTTCCTAATCTATCTAATAAGTTTAAGTTATCGTCACAAATTACAAAGTTTAACATAGTTTTCCCCCTTTAAATTTATAGTTGAAAAAAATAAGGAAACAAGGTTTGACAAAATTCATCAAATTACCTTAATTTTCCAAGCATAATAACAATATAATCTAAAAAATTGAACTTGTCAATAGTAATTTACAAAATTATCCAATTTGATAAAACAATTAGTATCAGTGGATTTTAAAAGTAAGAATAAAAATAGCAGAGCGAGGTATGAATTGATAATATTAAAATGAAAAAACGTTAATAATCAACAATAATGTTTAGAAATACTAACAGACAAAAAATAGTTAATCAACAAATGGTGTAACAGAAAATGATAATCCATTTGTAGCAATGACCACAGCAAATGCAGAAGGATATAAAACATTAAGTACGAAATATGCTACTGTATATCTATTTGATTCTACGAATGATACTTATGATAATAATTATAATATTTATAAAAGTGCAAAATATGGATATGGAGATGCCATATTAGAAACATCATCAAATGGTGAAGGTCAAACTAGTTGGTTTCGGAAGTCACTCTTTTTACCCAAGTGGTAGAACAGCGTATCAATGTAATGGAGATAGCTATGCAACTAACTATAGGGCTGGTTTATTCAGTAAGGGTACAACTTGGGGTGGTGGTGATAGCGAGTCGAGTTTCCGTGTGGTTTTGATTGGTGTATAGTAATTGAACTAACGTAATTACGTTTTTTGTTAAATTTTATCTTATGAATCACTATTATTCTGTAAAAAGATAAGATTAAAAAAATAAATTCGTTTTTTTATTAAGAAGAATTGAAAAAAATGTTGAATAAACAAAAAAAATATTATATAATATGATTGTTAAGATGAAAGAGAAGAAGTTTGAAAAATAATGCGATTATTTTCCAAACTATTTTATGTCTGGAAAGGAATGTAAAAAATGGAAAAAAGTTTCAGCGAAAGCTATAAACAAGCAGGTGTAGACGTAACAGCGGGATATCAATCAGTAGAACTAATGAAAGAAGCGGTAAAAAGTACATATAATGAAGGCGTTATCTCAGACCTAGGAGGCTTTGGAGGTTTGTATGCTTTAAACACGGAAAAAATGAAAGAACCAATTTTAGTTTCAGGTACAGATGGAGTAGGTACCAAATTAAAGTTGGCTTTTTTAATGAATAAGCATGATACGATTGGACAAGATTGTGTGGCTATGTGTGTGAATGACATTGTATGTTGTGGAGCGAAACCGCTATTTTTCTTGGATTATATGGCACTGGGAAAAAATGTACCAGAAGTAGTGGCAACAATTGTAAAAGGAGTAGCAGAAGGCTGTAAAATGGCTGGTTGCAGTTTAGTCGGAGGAGAAACAGCAGAAATGCCTGGATTTTATCAAAAAGGAGAATATGATTTAGCTGGATTTTCTGTGGGAGTTGTTGAAAAAGAAAAAATGATTGACAGTCAAACGATTGAAGTAGGAGATCAAGTTATTGGAATTGCATCCTCTGGAGTTCATTCTAATGGATTTTCTTTAGTAAGAAAGATTTTTGATATCAACGAAGAAAATATTAAAGAATATCAAGAAGAATTAGGAATGAGTTTAGGTGAAGCATTATTAACGCCAACTAAAATTTATGTCAAAGCTATTTTAGCACTATTGGATCAAGTACAAGTAAAGGGAATTTCTCATATTACAGGTGGGGGATTTTACGAGAATATGCCAAGAATGTTGAGAGATGATGTGTCTTTAAAAATTAAAAAAGATTCTTATCCTGTTTTACCAATTTTTCAATTAATTCAAAAAGTAGGAAATATCCCAGAAAGAGATATGTACAATACTTTTAATATGGGTATTGGCATGGCTGTGATTGTGAAAAAAGAAGAAGCCAAAAAGGCAATTGAGATTTTGGAACAACAGGGAGAAAAAGCTTATGTGATTGGTGAAGTAATGGAAGGACAAAAAGAAATAAAGATAGTATAAGAAAATGGAGGTTTGAAATGGAAGTAAAGAGAATTTACGTGAAAAAAAAAGATGGATTTAATATAGAAGCAAAAGATTTATTAGCAGATATCCAAGAAAATTTAGCGATTAAATCATTGGAAAATGTAATTGTTTTAAATCGCTATGATGTAGAAGGTATTACAGAAGAGATATTCGAGCAAGCCAAAAATACTGTTTTTTCAGAACCACAAGTAGATGAGTGTTATGAGGAAGAATATCCATTTGCTGAAAAAGATTTTGTTTTTGGTGTGGAGTTTTTACCTGGTCAATTTGACCAAAGAGCGAATGCCTTAGAAGAGTGTTTGCAAATTTTAGCAGGAGGAAATAGACCAACTGCAAAATCAGCTAAAATTTATATTTTACAAGGAAATCTTCAAGCTGAGGAAGTTGAAAGAATCAAAAAATATATGATTAATCAAGTAGATTCAAGGGAATGTTCGTTAGAAAAACCAACCAATTTACAACAGCAAATGCAAGTGCCAGATGATGTGGCAGTGGTAAAAGGTTTTACAGAAATGACAAAAAAGGATTCTGAAAAGTTTTATCAAAAATATGGATTTGCTATGGATTTTGCTGATTTACAATTCTGTCAAAATTATTTTAAAGAGGTAGAAAAAAGAGATCCAACTATGACGGAAATGAAAATGATAGATACCTACTGGTCAGACCATTGTAGGCATACAACATTTTTAACAAAGTTAGAAGTTTTAGAGATTAAGTGGGATTTATTACAAAAGGTTTATGAAGATTACCTAAAAGCTAGAGATGTTATATACGAAAATAGGAAAGCGAAAGATATTTGCTTAATGGACATTGCGACCATAGCAGTGAAAGAATTAAAAAAAGCAGGTTGTTTACCAGAATTAGATGAGTCAGAAGAAATTAATGCATGTAGTATCAAAGCCGATCTTTTAGTGGATGGAAAACCAGAAGAATATTTGATTATGTTCAAAAATGAAACCCATAATCACCCAACTGAAATTGAGCCATTTGGTGGAGCTGCTACTTGTTTAGGAGGAGCCATTCGTGATCCACTATCTGGAAGAGTTTATGTGTATCAAGCTATGCGTGTAACAGGTTGTGGGGATCCAAGAAAAACGGTAGAAGAAACTTTGCCAAATAAATTGCCACAAAGAAAATTAACGAATGAAGCAGCTAGAGGATATAGTTCTTATGGAAATCAAATTGGATTAGCCACTGGTCAAGTAGCAGAGATTTATCATGATGGTTATGTGGCAAAACGTATGGAGATTGGAGCTTTGGTGGGAGCAGCGCCAAAGGAAAATGTCGTTCGTACCAGACCAGTACCAGGAGATATTGTGATTTTATTGGGAGGAAAGACTGGTAGAGATGGTTGCGGAGGAGCCACTGGTTCTTCTAAAGCTCATACAAGTGAATCCCTAACAACTTGTGGAGCAGAAGTGCAAAAAGGAAATGCACCAGAAGAGAGAAAAGTACAAAGATTATTTAGAGATCCAGAAGTAACAAAAATCATTAAAAGATGTAACGACTTTGGGGCAGGTGGCGTGTCTGTTGCTATTGGAGAATTAGCAGATGGATTAGTGATTAACTTAGATCAAGTTCCTAAAAAATATGAGGGATTAGACGGAACGGAGTTAGCCATTTCTGAGTCACAGGAAAGAATGGCAGTTGTTGTTGCTAAAGAAAATGCTGACAAATTAGTGGCTTTTGCAGAAAAGGAAAACTTAGAAGCTACGATTGTGGCAGAAGTGGTAGAAGAACCAAGAGTGAAAATGTATTGGAGAGGAAATTTGATTGTTGATATTGCAAGAGAATTCCTAGATACGAATGGAGATGTGAAAAATGCAAAGGTACAAGTGAGCAAGCCAGATGAAAATAACTCTTATTTTAAACCAGAAAAAGTGGAAGATGTGAAAGCAAAATGGGAGCAAATGATTACCGACTTGAATTGTTGTTCACAAAAGGGATTAGTAGAGCGTTTTGATAGTAGCATCGGAGCTAATACTGTTATCATGCCATTTGGTGGAAAATATCAATTGACACCAGCCCAAGGAATGGTAGCAAGAATTCCAACCCTAAAAGGCTACACAGACAGTGGAACGATTATGACATATGGCTATAATCCTTATTTAGCTAGTTGGAGTCCCTTCCATGGAGCCGTTTATGCGATTATTGAATCGGTTTCAAAATATGTGGCATTAGGTGGAGATTACAAAAAGGCATATCTAACCTTACAAGAGTACTTTGAAAAATTAAGAAATGACCCAGCTAGATGGGGAAAACCATTTGCTGCTATCCTAGGGGCTTACCTAGTGCAAAAAGAATTGAAAATAGCAGCGATTGGCGGAAAGGACAGTATGTCTGGTTCGTATAATGAATTAGATGTGCCACCAACACTAGTATCTTTCTGTATTGGAGAAACCGATACGACAAAGGTTGTGTCAAACGAGTTTAAAGAAACAAATTCTAAAGTGGTATTTTTACCAACTAAAATGGGACAAGAGGATATTTTGGATTTTGAGGATTTGAAGGAAAATTATGAAATCATTCATTCCTTGATTAAAGAAGGAAAAGTATTATCAGTTAGTACAGTTACACATGGTGGAATTGCAGATGTTATCACAAAAAGTGCTATGGGAAATAAAATCGGATTCCAGTTTGCCAGTGATGTGCCAGACCTATTCTATCCTTATTATGGTTCTTTTGTGATTGAACTAAAAGAAGGGGTAACGGTAGAAAAAGCTCAAACCTTAGGAACAACGACTGACGAAGAAAAAATTGTAGTCAATGATACCGTATCATTTGCTATCAATGATTTAATGGAAATGTGGGAGAAACCATTAGAAAAAGTGTTCCCAACTAGAGTCAAAATAGAAAATAAAAAAGCCAATAATATTGTGAGTGATAAAACTTGCACGATTACTCGTAAAATGCCAATTGCGAAACCTCGTGTATTTATTCCAGTTTTCCCTGGTACAAACTGTGAGTATGATGTAGCAAAGGCTTTTGAAGATGCAGGGGCAATGGCAAATATGGTGGTATTTAAAAATTTAAAACCTGAAAATATTCAAGAATCAATTGATGTGTTTGCCACAGAAATTGAAAAGGCACAAATTATTATGATACCTGGTGGTTTTAGTAGTGGAGATGAACCAGATGGTTCTGGAAAGTTTATTGGGGCAGTGTTTAGAAATCCAAAATTGAAAGACTTAATTCACCAACATTTGTATGAACAAGATGGCTTAATGCTAGGAATTTGTAATGGTTTTCAAGCTTTAGTTAAATTGGGATTGTTACCTTATGGAGAGATTAGAGAAATGGATGCCACAGCACCAACTTTGACTTTTAATACGATTGGAAGACATATGTCAAGAATGGTTCAAACAAAGGTGGTTTCTAAGTTGTCACCTTGGTTTAATGGAGTAGAGCTAGGCGAAGAGTTTACGATTCCGATTTCTCATGGAGAGGGTAGATTTATTGTTTCAGAAGAGTTAGAGAAACAGTTGATTGCCAATGGTCAAATTGCAACGCAATATGTGGATTTACAGGGGAATGCAACTTATGACATTAGCTATAATCCAAATGGTTCGATTGACGCGATTGAAGGCATTACTAGCCCAGATGGTAGGATTTTGGGTAAGATGGGGCATTCTGAGAGATGCTATCGCGAGATTGAGAAAAATGTACCAGGTAGAAAGGATCAAAAGCTGTTTGAGGCAGGAGTAAATTACTATAGATAAGAGGAGTTAAAATAGTGGAAGTTCAAGAAAAGATTGATAGGTTTAATGTTTTGCAGAAAAAATCAGATTTGGAAGATAAAGAGAAACAAGAATTAAATCGTCTTGCTGAGGAGTTTTTAGTAATAACAAAACAAGCCTATGATCATATTGCTTTTGACTATTGTTATGCTGATAGAACTAGTGTAATGGATAGCATGATAGAGATGTATAATACTTTATTTCAAACGGCAGAAAAAGTGCTACACAAATCAATTTCTGATATGACAGTATTAGATGTAGGTACTGGAACAGGAAAAGATATAAAATACATGAATAGTAAAGGAATAACGAAGGTTATAGGATTAGATAATTCAGATAAAATGATAGAAGTGCTAGAAGAACTTCAAAAAAGAAAAGAAATTCCAGAAAATAGCTTTATGAAAGGTGATATGTTAAACCTTCCTTTTGATGATAATATTTTTGATATAGTGAGACAGAATGCTTCTTTATTACATATTCCTATTACAACGAAAGGTGAAATGTTAGATAAGGCAATGCAAGAGACAAATCGAGTTTTAAAACAAAATGGAATATTATTTGTTAGTGTTAAAAAAGGAAACGGAGTACAGTTTATTGATACAAAAGAAGGGTTTGCCAGAAGAATTTTTCAGATGCACACAATAGAAAGCATAACAAAAGTTATGAAAGAAAATGATTTTGAAATATTAAATATTACAGAGATAAGAGAAGAAAGAAAAGGCAATGTAATTGATTGGATCAATATCATAGCTAAAAAAGTCTAATATTAAAAAACGAATTGTACAATGGGAGAAAAAGGATGGAAGAAGATAAGTTAAAAGAGAACGTAATTCAAATGATAAGAAGTAATCATTTTGTTCAAGAATATTTAGAACAAAGAGAAATTGCAGAAGAAATAAAGAAAAATCCTAGATTTCAGTCAATTATCTGGCATATTAGTGTTATGTTAAAACGACAAGGAATAGATTTTACTCAGAAAGAAGCAGTTAAATGGATACAGGATAATATTAAAATAGGAGAACAAGGAAAAGAAATTATGTATGTCATTTCAGGAGAAGATGGATATTATCCTACTAATTTTGCTTCACGAGTGCAATTTATTAAATATTTCTGTGACCAAGAGGGAATGAAAAGAGAAGTAGCGGAGGTAGACGAACAGGGAGAACAAACGCTACAGATACTAAGTAAGTATAATGAAGACGGAATTGAAGAAAGTCAATTTGTAGAAGACAAACAAAGTGAAAGTATTTCTATCGTACAAAGAGTAGAAAATAGACCAGAATTAAAAAGTATTGCTGAGTATGATAAAAAAACAAAGCAGATGATAAATATCGATTATGAAAAAAGGTTTATTTGGGTAGCATTAGAAGATTTAAGTCCTAACTTAATAGAAGCGGATCCAATGGAAACGAATCCATTATTAAAATTTGGAGGAAAACAATTTTATCAGCCTTTTTCAAGTATAGACAGAAAACAAATACAACTTACCGGAAATCGAATTTTACCATTACCAGAAATAAACAGGGAAGAACAATTACAATATTACAAAGAGTCGAATGAGAACTATCATAGAACCAAGGTATTTGAAAAGGGAATAGCCAAAATGTTAATGGTACGAGATAGAAATATAAAAAGATAAAATAGAAAGAAAAATCTTAACAAAGAGAGGAATGAAAAAAATGGAAAACAATAAATACGTTACACCACTATCTGGAAGATATGCCAGCGAAGAAATGAATCAGTTATGGTCAAATGACAGTAAATACTCAACTTGGAGAAAGCTATGGGTAGCCTTAGCTGAAACCGAAAAAGAATTAGGGATTGACATTACAGACGAACAAATCAAAGAAATGAAAGAAAATGTAAACAACATTGATTATGAGGTTGTCAGTCAAAGAGAAAAAGAATGTAGACATGATGTAATGGCACATGTATACGAATTTGGGCTAAAATGCCCCAACGCCAAACCAATCATTCATTTAGGAGCAACTTCGTGCTATGTAACAGACAATACTGATGTGGTATTGATGACACAAGCTTTACAGTTAATTAAACAAAAATTAATTTTGGTGATTAACAACTTAAAAAAGTTTGCCTTGGAAAATAAAGAAGTAACTTGTTTAGGATATACTCATTTTCAACCAGCACAATTAACAACCGTAGGAAAAAGAGCGACTTTGTGGTTACAAGATTTGCTAGAAGATTTAGAAGAATTAGAATTTGTACAAAGTCATATGAAATTGCTAGGGTGCAAAGGAACAACAGGAACCCAAGAAAGCTTTATGAAATTATTTAAAGATGAAGAAAAAGTAAAACAAATTGACAGCAAAATAGCAGAAAAAATGGGATTTGAAAAAGTATATTCGGTAGCACGGACAAACTTATACCAGAAAATTAGATGCAAGAGTACTAAGTGTACTATCACAAATTGCACAAAGCTGCTCAAAATTTGCCAATGACATGAGATTATTACAACATGAAAAAGAATTAGAAGAACCATTTGAAAAAGGACAAATTGGTTCATCAGCAATGGCATACAAAAGAAATCCAATGAGAAGCGAAAGAATCAATTCTTTAGCAAGACATGTTATGACTTTAACAATCGATCCAACCATTACAGCAGCAACGCAGTGGTTAGAAAGAACATTAGATGACTCAGCCAATAAAAGAATTTGTGTACCAGAAAGCTTTTTAGCAGTCGATGCAATCCTAATTTTATATGCGAATATTTCTAGTAATATAGTCGTATACAAAAATGTGATCAAAACCAATATGATGCAAGAATTACCATTCATGGCAACAGAGGAAATTTTAATGAATGCTGTGTTAAAAGGTGGCGACAGACAAGAATTACATGAGAAAATAAGAGTGTATTCTATGGAAGCAGGAAAGCAAGTCAAAGAATTAGGAAAACCAAATGACTTAGTGGAAAGAATTGCAGCTGACGAGACTTTTGGTCTAACCATAGAAGAAATTATGCAAGCATTAAATCCAGACCACTTATGTGGTAGAGCCCCAAAGCAAGTAGAAGATTTTGTGGAAGAAAGAGTGAATCCTGTTTTAGAGAAATATAGTGATTTATTGCAAGATGTATCAGTTGAGGTAAATGTGTAATGATTAAAAATATAATTTTTGATTTGTCTGAAGTGATTATATCTGGCTATCATGGAATAGAGAAACGAATGGAACAAAAATATGGTATTCCAGCTAAAGAATTCAAGAAACGAAAACAAGAAAGTTTTAGTGTTTTATTTTATGAATTGATGAAAGGAAATTTGACGGAAGAAGAGTACTGGAAAGGTTTTTTAGAAGGAACAAATTGGAATATCACAATAGAAGATTTAAAAAATACAGTCAGAGAACATATAAATCAACCAATAGAAGGAACTATGAAAATGATTCAACAATTAAAAGGAAAATATCAATTAATCTTGTTATCAGATCATGTTAAAGAGTGGATGGAATACATACAAGAAAAAAATCAAGATCTAAAAATATTTGATCAAGTAATACTTTCTTACAAAATAGGAGCTTTAAAATGTGATGAAGAAACTTTTAAGAAAGTGATAGAACAAAGTCAAATAATAGCAAATGAAACTTTATTTATAGATGACTTAGAAATAAATATAAAAAAAGCAGAAGAAGCTGGAATTCATGGAATCTTGTTTCAAAATGCGAATCAACTAAAGAAAGAGTTAGAACAAAACTATCATATACAAATAAATTAAATAAAGATTAAAGGATGTTTCTTAATCCCATTAACTTAATAGTTTGTAAGAATTTTAAGAAATATTCTTAAATCTCGGTTGAAAGGAGAAAAAATGAAAAAGTGTTTATTACTAGGAAATGGTGGACGTGAAGCGGTTTTAGCAGAGCAAATTGCAACAGGTTTTACCTTATATGCTATTTTGCCATATGCGAATCCATCTGTTGTGGAACAAGTGGAAAAATCAAAAGGAAAATATGTAATAGGAGATCCATTTGATAAAGAGCTTGTTAAAAAATTTGTACAAGAAGAAAATATCGAGGCATGTGTTGTAAGCCAAGATAATTTGTTACAAGAAGGGCTAATCGATTTGGCAAAAGAGCTTGGATTAAAAACTTTTGGACCAACGTCACAAGGTGCTAAAGTAGAATGGAGTAAAACCTATGCTTTAGAGATTGTTGAAAAGTTGGCACCAGAGATGATTATTGAAAATAAAAGTGTTACTACTTTAGAACAATTAGAGGAAGTAATGAAAAATTATGAAGATGATAGCTTTGTTGTGAAGCCAGAGGGCTTAACAGGAGGAAAAGGTGTTAAAGTAGGTGGCATTCATTTTAAAGGAAAACAAGAAGGTTATGAATATGCTAAATCTTGCTTAGAAGCGGATGGCAGTGTTATTGTACAAGATAAAGTAGAAGGTAGAGAGTTTACGGTCATGGCATTAACAGATGGAAAAAATATTGTGGTGACACCAACAACTTTTGATTATCCATATCGATTTGATGAAGACAAAGGACCTGGAACAGGCGGTATGGGTTGCTTGAGTTTTGAAAATGGTTTATTACCATTTTTAGAGCAAAAAGATGTAGATGAATGTGCGAAATTGATTCAAGATACGATTCAATATGTGAACAAAGACAGTTTAGCATTTACAGGTGTTATCTATGGTGGATTTTTCAAATGTAAACAAGGAATTAAGTTTATTGAATTTAATGCCAGATTCGGCGATCCAGAAGCAATCAATGTGTTGAATTCATTAGAAACACCATTTAGCGAAGTCATGGAAAACATCTGGGAACAAAAATTGTCTGCTGAAAATTGTAAATTTAAAAACAATTATACTTTTACCGTTTATGTCGTAAGTCCAGATTATGCCATAAAAAAAGCAGAACCTTGTGAGTTTACCGTAAATACAAAAGCTATTTTGGAAAAAGGGGCGAAGATTTATTTTGCTAGTACAAAATCATTAGAGGCAAATCGCTATCAATCAGTAGGAACTTCCAGACTATTTGCTGTTCATGCAAGTGGTGATACATTGGAAGAAGCAAAACAAAAGGTATATCATGCTATGGAAAATAATATAGATTCAAACTTGGATTACAGAAAAGATATTGGAGAGATTTATGAGCATTAAATAGAAAGGAAAAGATATTCCTAAAAGTTCCAGTTTTGTTTGTGAATATTTAATGTTATAATAAAATAGAGAACAGGGATTTTAAGGAAAGTCCCTTAATCCCTGTTTTTCAGTTTTGTTTCTACAAAACGATTTAGTACTTGAATTAGTTGGATTTTCTCAGCTGCTTGTACTTTTTGTGATAAAGTCTCAGCCGTGTCAGTAGGAAGAATTTCAACCTGTGTTTGACTGATGATATTGCCTTTATCATATTCTTGATTGACAAAATGAATGGTTGCACCACTGTATTTTTCTTGAGCTTCAATAACAGCTTCGTGGACATGCATGCCATGCATACCTTTTCCACCATATTTGGGTAATAAAGAAGGATGGGTATTGATGATGGTATATTTTTCAAGTAGGTTAGGACCAATCATTTTTAAATAACCAGCAAGTACAATTAGGTCAATGGAATAGTTAGAAAGTACATGGGATAATTCTAAATCTCTTTGTGTGAAATTTTTATTTTGAATGATATAAGTTTCTATATTATTTGCTTTAGCTCTTTCTAGGGCATAAGCATTTGCGTTATCAGAAACGACTAAATCAATTTGAGCTTCTAATTCATGGTTGTGAATGCTGTCAATGATAGCTTGCAAGGTAGAACCATTGCCAGAAGCGAAAACAACTAAATGATACATATTATTACCTCCTATTTATATAAGTAGTTTAACATGAATAGAGAGTAAAGTCAAAGAAAGGAAGAAAGAAATGTTTGACAAATTAAAGGAAGAATGTGGTGTATATGGAATTTATTCAAAAGCACCAAAGGAAGAGTTGATTGGACAAGTTTGTGTCGGTTTGTCAGCTTTGCAACATAGAGGCGAAGAAAGCTGTGGTGTTGCTATTAATGAAGATGGAATTCTGCATTTTCACAAAGATATAGGGCTTGTTTCAGAGGTTTTTACGAGAGAGGTTCAAAGAAGTATGCCAGAAGGAAAGATGGCAATTGGACATGTACGTTATTCTACGACAGGGGAAAGTAAAAAGGAAAATGCACAACCAATGGTGGTAAGGCATAAAAAAGGAAATCTAGCGGTTGTTCATAATGGAAATTTGACCAATGCAGTGGAAATTAAAAGAGAGTTGGAAGAACAAGGAGCTATTTTTACTACGACAAGTGATACCGAGATTATTTGTCATGTTATTGTTAGGGAAAGATTGAAAACAGGTTCGATTGAAGAAGCAGTAAAAAATACGATGAAAATTATCAAAGGAGCTTATTCCCTTTTGATTTTGTCACCTCAAAAAATGATTGCTGTTAGAGATCCACAAGGTTTTAGACCTCTTTGTATGGGGCATTGTGGAGAGGATATTGTTTTTGCATCCGAAAGTTGTGCTTTGGATGTTACAGGTGCTACTTTTGATCGTGATATTGAACCAGGAGAAGTGGTGACGATTACGAATAATGAGATAGTAAGTGATAAGTTTATGCCAGATGAGAAAAAGGGTTTGTGTATTTTTGAGTATATTTATTTTGCAAGACCAGATTCTACAATCGATGGTATTAATGTACATATTATTCGAGAAAAGGTAGGTAGATGTTTGGCAAAACAGGCTCCTGTTGATGCTGATATTGTAGCAGGTGTGCCTGATTCTGGTAATGACGCTGCTTTAGGTTATTCCAAAGAGTCTAAGATTCCTTATGATATTGTATTTGTAAAAAATAAATATATTGGGAGAACGTTTATCCAAAATTCACAAAATAAAAGAAAAAAATTAATCAGTCTAAAATTGAATCCGCTACATCATACCGTAAAAGGGAAAAAGATTGTTTTAGTAGATGATTCAATTGTAAGAGGAAATACGCTTACGAAGATTGTAAAAACGTTAAAAGATGCGGGTGCAAAAGAGGTTCATATTCGTGTGGCTTCTCCTCCTTTTGTCGATGTTTGTTATTTTGGAACTGATGTAGACAAAAAAGAAAACTTGATTGCTAATAATAAGACAATAGAGGAAATTCGACAAATGATCGGTGCTGATTCGTTAGCGTATATGGATTTGGATAGCTTGAAGGAAATTGCAAAAGAACATTGTAAGGTAGATGGATTTTGTGATGGTTGTTTTACTGGTAAATATCCAATTGAAGTGCCAAAAAATATTGATAAAGACAAGTTTGAAAAGATACAGTTTTAGAAGAAAAGTCCTTGCTATATAAAAAATAGCAAGGACTTCTTTCGATTTATCATTTTTGTGCTTTTTGAGACTTAAATAGAATTAAAATTTTTTGCCAGTTAATAACTCATAAGCTTCTTTATATTTATTAACCGTTACATCAATTACATCATCAGGAATTGGGGTACCAGACTCTGGGTCGTAACCAGTGGATTTAATCCAATCACGAATATATTGTTTATCAAAACTTTTTTGACTCTTTCCTACTTGATAGTCAGAAGCTGGCCAAAATCTACTAGAATCTGGAGTTAGCACTTCGTCTCCAATGACTAAAGTACCATTTTCATCAACACCAAATTCAAATTTTGTATCTGCAATGATAACACCTTTTGTTAAGGCATATTCAGCACATTTTGAGTAAATTTCAATTGTTTTGGCGCGTAATTGTTCGGCTAAATCTTTTCCAATTAAATCGCAAACTTCTTCAAATGAAATGTTTTCATCATGTCCTTCTGCTGCTTTTGTAGTTGGTGTGAAGATTGGTTCTGGCAATTTTTCAGATTCTTGTAATCCTTCTGGCAATTTGATTCCACAAACGGTACCATTTTCTTGATAACTTTTCCAGCCAGAACCGGTAATGTAACCTCTTACAATACATTCAACAGGGATCATTTTTAATTTTTTGACTAACATACTTCTTCCTTCAAATTCTTCTGTTTGAAATTCTTCTGGGAAGTCTTTGCTGTCTGTAGAGATCACATGGTTTGGAATGATATCTTTGATATAGTTAAACCAAAATTCAGAGATTTGATTTAATATTTTTCCTTTGTTGGGCACTAAACTTGGTAAGATATAGTCAAATGCAGATATTCTGTCAGAAACGACAAGTAAAAGCTTGTATTCGTCTACTTCATATATTTCACGGACTTTACCACTACTTATTTTTTTCATCTTATAACCACCTTTATTATTAAATTTTTCTATTTCATATTAGATAAATAAGTTTCATAGCCTAATTCTTGTAACTTTTCATCTTTACTGGATACAGAGTCTTTTAAAGAATTTTTAAAATCAGCTAATTTATTTTTGATTTCTTCATTTCCAACTGCCAAAATAGAGGTTGCTAAGATACCAGCATTTTTGGCTCCATTGATGGCAACGGTTGCTACTGGAATGCCAGAAGGCATTTGCACGATGGAATATAAAGAGTCAACGCCACCTAAGGTTTTGGTATGAATCGGAATGCCAATGACTGGAACGGTTGGTAACATGGCAGCAAAGACACCAGGAAGGTGAGCTGCTCCTCCAGCTCCAGCAATGATTACTTTTACACCATTTTCTTTTAATTCTTCTGCATATTTTGTTGCTTTTTCTGGGGTACGATGAACGGATAAGATTTTCATTTCATAAGAAATTCCCATTTGTTCTAAAAATTTTGCACAGTCTTTCATGATTGGTAAGTCAGAGTCGCTTCCCATAATGATTGATACGTCAATGTTTTTCATCTTTTTCATCTCCTCATTTTTTTATCTTTTTGTGCTTCATATTTGATAAGGCTATTCTATTATAGAAATTGAAAAAAATCAATCACTTTATGGAATTTTATGCTATAAAATACATATAAAATTTTGCTAGTCAGCCATAATTAGATCAAATATAAAAAAGATTACTATATAAATATTTTTTGAAAAAACATATCTGGGGTCTACCATTGGGTCTTTTCTTCAAAATCTTTATATAGTAAGCTTTTTATTATAAAAATTAGTTTAGGCTAACCAGTAACTTCAAGAAGGTAAAAAGTTATTTCTCTTTTGCGAAATAATTTGACAAATATGATATGTTGAATTATAATTAGTATAGGTGATGCAAATGTTAAAAAGAGAAATGTATTTATCAAGAATAAGAGGGTTTTATGACAGTGACCTTGTAAAAATATTAGTTGGCATAAGAAGATGTGGAAAATCTGTAATATTAAAACAAATAATGAATGAACTAAAAGAAAAAAATATAAATGAGAAACACATCATATATGTAAATTTTGAATTTATAGAATTTGAAGAATTACAAGATTATAAAAAATTAAATACCTATATAAAAGAGAAAATAGTAGATGATAGGAAGTATTATATATTTTTAGATGAAATTCAGAAAGTAGAAAAATTTGAAGATGTAGTAAATTCATTAAGAGCGTCTATAGACAATATAAGTATATTTATTACTGGATCGAATAGTAAACTATTATCCAATGAATTATCAACCGTTCTATCTGGAAGATATGTATTATTTAATATTTATCCATTAAGCTACAAAGAATTTATAGAAATTACTAATAAAGAACCTAAATCAGAAGAAACTTTTTGGAATTTTGTTAAATGGGGTGGACTTCCTAACAGAACACAATTTACCGATGAAAGTAATATAAAGGACTATTTGCATAGTGTATTTGATTCTATTATATTAAGAGATGTAGTAGAAAGACTAGGACTAAAGGATACTGTCTTATTTGATTTATTATTACAATATATTGTAGATACTACAGGACGACAATTTTCTGCCGAGAATGTTATAAATTTTTTAAAGAACGAAGGAAAATCTGTATCGACTGAAACATTATATGTATATTTAGATGCATTATGCAAAGCTTTAATGATAAAAAAAATATATCGATATGATGTTCATGGAAAGGCAATTTTAAAAACATTAAATAAATACTATATGACAGATTTGGGAATAGCTCAAATAAAAAATAATAATTTTGAAATCAACAAGAGCTTTGCTATTGAAAATGTTGTATATAATGAGTTATTACAAAGAGGATATGAGGTTTATATAGGAAAAACAAAGGAGGGAGAAATTGATTTTATAGCAACAAAAACAGAAGAAAAATTATATTTTCAGGTGGCATATTTATTACAAAATGATAAAGTTCAAAATAGGGAATTTGGAGCTTTTAAAGAAATAGATGATAACTATCCTAAATATGTTCTTTCACTGGATAAAGCCGATTTTTCAAGAGATGGAATTATTCACAAAAATATAATTGATTGGCTACTAGAAAAATAATAAAAACGGTATACAACAAAATATAGAATTAGAATGAAATATATAAAAGAAATGAATTCAAAGAAATTATTTTAAATAATGTGGCAAAATGACAGTAAATGTGATATACTAGGTACAATATATTTAAGAAGCTAAAAGGAGAGTGATTTAAAATGATGCACGAATTTGTTACTTATGCGGACGGAACTTTGGTGGTATCCTCAGATATTCGTAAAAAGGAAAATGGAGAAGAATATCTTATTGTTTGTTTTGAAAGACCAATGGAGTATGGTTTTGATACAATAATATTTGAATTACCAAGTTATGATATAGTAAAACAAGATGGACATTATACAGAAGATGAAATTGCAATATTTAAAACAGTAGTTGAAAGAGGTGCTGGATACTTTTTTGATGTAGCTAGAAAAGGAGGAATACAAAGTGCCTAATCTTTTTAATTATTTAGGATATACAATATTCTTTTGGGCAAATGAAAATTTTGAACCTATACACGTTCATATTTGCAAGGGAAATCCTACTGCAAATGCAACAAAGGTTTGGATTACAAAAAGTGGAGATTGTATTTTAGAGAATAATAATAGTAGAATTCCAAAGCATGATTTGAATAGATTATTTAAATCTATTCAATATAATTATTTTTACATTGTATCTGAATAGAAAAGCTTTTATGGTGTAGATAACATTAAATTTTATTGCTAATTTTAAAGTAGTATAAACAAAAAAGTTAATAGGAGAAAATAAAATGATAGATTTTACAAATGCAATAGAAGAATTTAATAATTATAAAGGCTCAGAAAAAAAGAAAACTTTAATATATAATAATAAAAAGTATTTAGTAAAGTTTCCAGATCCAGTTAGAGAAAAAAATAAAAATATATCCTATATTAATAATGCTTTTTCAGAATATATTGGAAGCAATGTATTCAAGATAGTAGGTTTTAAAACGCAAAATACTGTTTTAGGAAAATATAACTATAACGGAAAAGAAAAAATTGTATGTGCTTGTGAGGATTTTACAGACAATGATAATATATTATATGAATTTGAGAATTTAGCATTAAGTAGTAATCCAGATAAAAAGATAGAAACAGAAATAAATGATATTATGGCGGTTTTGGAAGAAAGTAAAAAGATGATTGACGTAATAGAAACAAGAGAGAAATTTTGGGAAATGTTTATTGTTGATAGTTTAATAGGGAATACAGACAGACATAATGGAAATTGGGGATTTTTATTAAACAAAAACACAGGGAAAACTCATTTTTCGCCAATTTATGATTGTGGTTCTTGTTTCAATCCCATGTACGAAGATGATAGAATACAAGAAATAGATGATGTGGCATTAAAAAATTTGGCTATTAATTGTTATTCTTGTTTAAAAGAAAATGGAAAAAAGATAAATTATATGACATATATGAAACAAATGAGCAATGAGGAATGCAACCAAGCTATTAGTAGGATTTTTAATCATATTAAAATAGATGAAATTGAAAGTTTTATCAATGGAATAGAGGTTATGTCAAAAGTAAGAAAAGATTTTTATAAGAATTTGATTCAAAAAAGATACGAAATAATAAAAACGGTATACAACAAAATATAAAAAAAGGTGTATAGAATTCACTAACTGTAATTTAAAAAAGTTTAGACACAAGGGATTGGATGTTTTTCATCTGATCCTTTTTTGATAACTTTATTTTTTTTCATATCTGTTCAATCTCCAAAATATATATTAAATATAAAAAGTGTGCCATGAAAGGACTGATTTATCATGATGAAAAAAATAAAAGAAAAGAAGATGCCTCATTATGGATTTATTCTTCTATTAATAACAGCAATATTTTCACTTAGTGTAATTTCTATGAACACAAAAGAAGCTGAAATACCAACCAATAGTAGTACAGTTAGCAATCAAAAAATAGGTTGGGGTATCAAAAGAAACGACAATCATGAGCAACCAGATGTAGGAAGTAATAATAAAAGAGTGTTAGAAGAAAACAAAGGAATCTGTTTAGGAAATAAAGAAAAGAAAAATATTTATTTGACTTTTGATGAGGGATATGAAGCGGGTTATACTCCTCAACTGCTTAATACACTAAAAGAAAATCAAGTAAAGGCTACCTTTTTCATAACGGCACATTTTGTGAATACGCAACCTGATTTAGTGCAACAAATGATCGACGAAGGACATATCATAGGAAATCATACTGTTAATCATAAAAGTATGCCAGAACTAACCGAAGAGAAAATCAAAACCGAGGTAATGGATTTACATCAAGTCATCAACGAAAAATTCAATTATGAAATGAAATACATCAGACCACCAAAAGGAGAATATAGTGAAAAAAGCTTACAAGCAACCAATCAATTAGGCTATACAACAGTAATGTGGTCATTTGCTTACGAAGACTGGAATGAAGACAAACAACCAGATGAAGAATCTGCTAAAAAGAAAGTACTAGACAATTTGCACAATGGAGAAATCATGTTACTACATGGCAATTCCAAAACAAATACAAATATTTTAGATTCTATTATAAAAGAAGCAAAAAATATGGGGTATGAATTCAAGTCATTAGACGAATTTGAATAGGGAATACACAATGAAAAGAAGAAAGGAAAGTTTATGAAGAAAAGAAGTTACAATAAAATTGATAAGATTCTAGAGATGCCAAAAGAGGTTTATTCTGATATTCCTAAGATTACGATTACTGGTTTTGATGAGATGGTAATTGAGAATTTTAAAGGAATTTTAGAGTATGAAGAGTATTTTGTTAGGATTAATACTCATATTGGTATTATTAATATTAATGGATTTAATTTGAATTTGGAAAATATGACGAATGATGATATTAGAGTGACTGGCAAGATTGAAAGTATGGATATTGAGAGAACTATAGATTAAAATTGCAATATAATTAATTTAAGGTGTAATCTATTATTTTTTTACACCTTGTGTGTCGCAACCTTCCCAATTAAAGGATAGACGGTTGCTCCAATCGCACTCGCTTTGCTCGTTTGGTCGCTTACGCGGTGTTGCAAAAATAATAGATTACACTTTAAGTTAACATTGTTGAATAAAAAGAGAGGAATTCTAAAAATGATCATAAAAATATTGTTTAGCTATATTATGGGATATTTAGGGATTACCATAGAGGGCTATTATATAGAGAGATTTATTAATATGTGCCGAAATAATAAGATTGCGATTTGGCATTTGAAAAGGAAAAAAGATGTGCAATTAGATTTTAGGGTTGGTATTCGTGATTTTAAAGAAGTTTGTGATATAGCGAAAAAGACAAAGTGTAAGTTGAAAATAAAAAGTAAAAAAGGGTTTCCTTTTTTGTTACATCGCTACAAAAAGAGAAAGATATTTTTTATCTTGTTATTGATTATGATAGTTTTGATTTTGTTATCCTCAAATTTTGTATGGAATGTGGATATTAGAGAGAAAAATGGACAGGAATTGGAAAATATAGCAAAAGAGATAGAAGAAGCAGGACTGAGAACAGGTGAATGGAAAGCTAAAATTAATGCAAAAGAGATTATTAATAAAATTAGATTGCAAAGACAAGATATTGCTTGGATGGGGATTGAGCTAAAGGGGACAAATGCTATTGTACAAATTGTAAAGGCTGATGAAAAGCCAGAGATTATCAATGATGAGGAATATTGTAGTATCATTTCTGATCAAGCAGGTATTATAACAAAAGTGAATGCACAAACAGGTACAGCAAATGTAAAGGTGGGCGATACTGTTAATGTAGGTGAAACTTTAATTAATGGTTGGATGGAAGGAAAATATACTGGAATTCGTTATGTTCATGCGAAAGGAGAAATAGAAGCAAAAGTATGGCACACAAAGTATAAGAATATTCCTTATAATACTACGGAAAGAAAGGAAACAGGGAATTTCCAAAATCAATATGCCATAAAATTTAATAATTTTAAAATAAATTTGCACAAAGGGGTTTCAAAATTTGAAATTTATGATACAATAGAAACGGAAAACAAAATGAAATTATTTTCAGACTTTTATTTACCAATTTCTGTTATTAAAACAACGCATAAAGAGATAGAAGAAAGACAAAAAACGTATGAATTAGAAGAAGCTAAAAACGTAGGGATAGAAGAGTTAGAAAAGGAATTGGAACAAGAAATTGAAGACAAAGAATCGATTGTAGGTAAAAATGTTAATACTTATGAAAAAGAAGATGGCATTGATGTTTATGTTACCTATGAAGTCTTAGAAAATATAGGGACAAATGAGAAGATTGTATTTTAAAAGGGCTTTTGTTTGAAAAATAATTAAAGTATAATTTTTTTCAAATGGATTAGTGCTTTAAGAAGGGAATGGGAATATAAATGGAAGAAAGAAGTCTTAGAATAACTGGTGCAGATAAAACGTTTTTTAATAAAATAACAAGTACATTAACAAGAATTTTAATTCCTACGAAAATAGGAATTAATGGATTACTAATTTCAATGAAAAGAAATAATGTCATTAAAACTTTTGAAAATTATAGACAGGATAATGATAACGACAATAAGGAAGAAATGGAGAAGAAATATGATGTAGCATATGAAGCTTATTTAGGTGCACTTGATAAATATGTTATGGATTCGATTTATAAAAAAGTTAAAAATAATACAGCTTCTGAGTATGAAAAAAATGCTTTATCAAGATATTATGAGGTAACTAGCTTAAAAGAAAGTGAATACATTGAATATAAATATAGAAAACAAAAATATTTAATTGAATTGGATTATCAAGGGATAAAGGCAGAAAATAAAGAAAAATTAATAGATAAGTATAATAAATTTTATATATCTAAAATGGATGCTTTATATAAATCTATTTTAAAGAACTATTCTATTAAAGTAGCAGACAATACCAATGCTTATGATACGACAAAAGAATGGATTTATACAAAAATTTTCCATACGTTAGAAGAATATATTCAAAATATTTTATCTTTAAAAATAGAAACCAATTATGATGAAAGTATCAAAGATGTTATTTCTGAATATGAAAAATATGAGTCTTGTGCCATAGGAAAACTAGATACGAGAGACACCATAGAAAAAAATATGATTTTACTTAGTATTAGTAGAAGATTATTTACGCATAGCTTGCCATTGATTGTAGCAGAACAATGCTATGAAAAGTTACTAAAAGATGCTAGAATTTTAGTACAAGATACAAAGATTGCGACTAAGAGAGAGAGAGCCTATTCAATGCTTATTAACTTAATTGAAGATTATAATGTGAAGTTATTATCTACGAAAGTATATTGGGATTCACCAAAAGTTAGAGATGAATACAAAGCGTTTTGGAATCGTTATCAAGAAATTACAAAACTAAAAGAAACGAATTTTATAGAATATATTAAACAAAAAGAAATATTATTTATCAAAAATGATATGAAAAAATTACAAGAAGGAAAAACAGATTATACAAAGATTTTGAAATACTATAAAAGAAAATTAGTAGATTATGGAGCTATGAGACAGATCAAGGATTCTTGTCAGTCAGTAGGAAAGTACATAAAAGTTAAGGAAGTCGCATAAATATGTATGAGATAGTATATCAAGGAATAGAAGAAAAAAAAGAATATGAAGAAATTGTGAAGAAAGTACTAACGGAGTGTTTTCAAGAGGAAAAGATAGAAAATACTAAGTTATCGATTACGATTATATTGACAACGCCAGAAAAGATACAAAAAGCCAACAAAGAATATAGAAATATCGATCACGTAACAGATGTGCTTTCTTTTCCTATGTTTGAAAAGGAAGAATTAGATTCCAAAATTGAAAATGGCAATTTTGAGCATGAAGATATATTAGGGGACATTATAATTTGTATGCAAAAAGTAGAAGAACAAGCCAAGGAGTATGAACATAGCTTTGAAAGGGAATTTTGTTATATGCTAGTTCATGGATTTTATCATTTGATGGGATATGACCATATCCAAGAAGAAGATAAAGTTAAAATGAGACCAAAAGAGGAGAAAATATTAGCAGATTTACAAGTGACTAGAGATTAAAAGGAGGTAATGCAGATGAAAAATGAAATAGGACAAGCTAGTACTAAAATATTAATTGCTATTTTAGTTATTTTAATTATTGTAGCTGGAGGAATATTAGGTTATAAAATGATACAAGATAAAGAAAATGAACCAATTGCTGTGTCAGGTGAAGAGGATGAAATAGAACAGACAGAAAAGAAAACACCAAAAATTTTTCAAGGAAGTGATAGGCCAATAGCTGTTATGATTGATAATCATAATGAAGCTTGGCCACAGGCAGGATTACAAAAGGCATACTTAGTGTATGAAATGATAGTAGAAGGCGGAGAAACTAGATTGATGGCACTATTCAAAGGGGCTGATCTGGAAAAAATAGGACCAGTAAGAAGTGCAAGACATTATTTCTTGGATTATGTCATGGAAAATGATGCAATTTATACGCATTTTGGGGAAAGTCCACAAGCAGATAGTGATATTAAAAAATATGGTATCGATGAAATAGATGGAATTGCAGAGGATGGAACTACTTTTTGGAGGGTAAAAGATAAGGCTTCACCACATAATGCAGTGACTAGTACAGAAAAGTTATTAGAATCTGCAAAAAGTAAGAAATATAAGATGACTTCAAGGGAAGATAGTGTATTAAATTATGTAACAGAGGAAGTGAATTTGGAAGAGGGGCAAGAAGCTGCTAGTGTAACCATTCCGCATTCTCAACTTCAGACAGTAACATATGAGTATGATGAGGAGAATCAAGTGTATGAAAGACAGGCAAGAGGAAAAGAACAAGTAGATTGGGACACCAAAAAAACGATTACGACAAAAAATATTATCATAACTTTCTGCGATAATTACGATTTAGCTGATACAGAGAATAAAGGAAGACAAGGATTAAAAAATATAGGTACTTTTGAGGGATACTACATTACCAATGGAAAAGCCATCAAGATAAAATGTATCAAAAACGCTAGAGATGAACAGACGAAATATCAAGATTTACAGGGAAATGAAATCGAAGTAAATGACGGCAATACTTTTGTTCATATTTGTCCAACAGATAGCAAAGTTACTTTGGAGTGATAAAGGTTGAAATATGAATACAATTTTGGCTGTGAAAATTAGGAAAGGAATGAGATTAAAAATGAATATTTATGATACAGCGAACCAATTAGCACAAGAAATTAAACAATCAGAAGAGTATGTGAATTATAAAATGGCAAAACAAGCTTTAAATTTAAATGCTAGTTTAAAAGAGAAAATGGCTCAATTTGAACAAAAAAGATATGAAACACAAATTACAGCCATGCAAACAGGAAAACAAGATGATACAAAAATAAAAGAAATGCAAGATTTGTATGCTGAGTTGATAGAGATTGATGAGGCAAAGAGATTCTTTGAAGCAGAGACAAAGTTTAATATTGTGATTGCTGATGTGAATAAAATTATTGGGGAAGCAATTCGAGATGTGATTCAATAATGATAAGTGAAGGGGTAATCGTAATGGAATTTGTTATCATAGCAATTGTTACTGTAATTGCCATAATAGTTTTGGCTTATATTTTTGATTATAATAGAAAAGAATTGAAGCATATTGGTGAGAACGAAGAATTAGATAAGTTGGCAAAAGCATATCCAAGTAACATGGAAATGTGTAAAGAGTATCTTAAAAGAATAAAGAATGAAAAGGTAAAAATAGAGGAAAATGAAGGGGCAGAGGCAAGTTTGTATATAGCAGTAACGGATAAAATTTTAATTGCTAATATTCAAAAAAGTTTTACAAGAATTCAAACGATTGCTCATGAATGTTTACATTCTATTCAAAGTAGAAAACTCCTGCTATTTAATTTTATCTTTTCTAATATTTTTCTAATTTGTTTTCTTATGATTTGTGCTTTGATGATTTTTAAAGTATTACCTTATAAGTTGATGTTTTTGGCTGTTTTTTTGATATTGAGTATGATTTACTATATGGTAAGAGTTTTTTTGGAGAATGATGCTATGATAAAGGCTAGATTTTTGGCAAAGGAATATATGGAAGAGAAGAAAATTTCTTCACCAGAAGAAATCGAGAAATTAGTGGCAGGTTTTGATTACATGAATGCGGTTGGGATAAAATGTATTAATTATCATTTTTTTATGGGAATTATGGTAAAAGTTTTTATAATAGCAGTATTGGGTTTCGTGTTTTAAAGAGAGAGAAAATTACAGAATTATCAATAGAAGAAATTCAAAAAATGAAAAAATAAAACACAATTCAGAATTACAAAAATAGTAATTCTGAATTTTTAACAGTTATGAATTAGAATTGGATGCATCGTCTTGTAATAACAAGTTTAAAATTTGAGGATAAATAGAGGTAGCATTTTGTCTCCAATGATCTACAATTCGTTTTGCTCTATCTCGAGAGCCAGCGAAGGTTTTTACCTCAAATATAGTTTCATTATTTTCAACAATTTTACATTTTATCATATATTCATTCTCACTTTTAGGAATAAACTCAGCAATGATAGAAGATTCTTCTTCTATGGTAGAAAGTTCTTTAGCAAAAATGTTATCCGCTTTTAATTTCATGATTCCTGGTAATACATTTTTGGTAAGAACATAAGCGTTTTTTCCTTCAGAAGTGATTTTAACAACTGGTTCATCTTCTTTGGTATACGTACCTACTAAATTCGAATCTATTAAATCTGTTAATATTTGTTTAAAGTAGAAATAATTAATATTATTGATAGAAGTAATGATTTTAAATAAACCATCTTGCCTAAATTCTCCATCGATAAGATTTAATATATATAAGATTAATACCTTATCTTCAGCTAAACTCATATTCAATAGCACTCCTTACTTTGTTTTTTGTGATTATATCACAGTTTTTAACAAAAGTAAAATATAAAATTGGAGAATTGCTGTATTTTTATTTGTAAATTATGTGAAATTATGTTAAAATAGGGTGAGTTTAAGAGAGACAAAACTTGAAAAATAGTAATCTCTAATATATGTGATGGGAGAGAAATAATATGAAAAAGGGAAAAGTAGTTTTAGTAGGAACGGGATTTGTTGGAATGAGTATGGCATATTCTATGTTAAATAGGGGAGGAATTGAAGAACTTATTTTAATCGATCTTGATAAAGAAAAAACGATAGGAGAAGAGATGGATTTGTCACATGGATTACCCTATGCACCTCAAAAGATGGTTATTAAAGCTGGTGATTATAGTGATTGTGAAGAGGCAGAAATAGTGGTAATAACAGCAGGTGTGGCACAAAAGCCTAGGCAAACAAGATTGGAATTGGCAGAAGTGAATACTAAAATCATGAAACAAATTACGAAATCAATTATGGAAAGCGGATTTAAGGGTATTATTGTGGTAGCAAGTAATCCAGTGGATTTGATGACTTATGTGGTTTGGAAGATTTCAGGTTTACCCCAAAATAAAGTAATTGGTTCAGGAACTGTTTTAGATACCGCTAGACTTCGTTATTTGATGGCAGATTATTTGAAAGTATCTAGCAAAAATATTCATGCTTACATTATGGGAGAACATGGGGATTCTTCTTTTGTACCTTGGGATCATGCTTATGTTGGTTGTAAAAGAGTAAAAGACATTATGAAAGATGGTCAACATCCAATGGAAGATTTAAAAAAGATCCATGAAGGGGTAGTAAATGCTGCTTATGAAATTATTGAAAAGAAAAAGGCTACTTATTATGGGATTGGAATGGCACTAAATCGATTGGTTAGAGCAATTCTTGATGATGAAAATTCTATTTTGACAGTTTCAACTTATTTAAAAAATCAGTATGGTCAAGATGACATTTATATTGGTGTTCCAGCTATTATTGGTCGAAATGGTGTGAGGGAACTACTTGAAATAGATTTGAATGATTATGAACAAGAAAAGTTAAGTAATAGTTGCCAATTAATTAAGGAAATGAGAGAAAAGTCAATTGAAAAAATAATTGGAGAAAACTAACTAACTAGTGATTAGTTGTTAATTTTAATAAGAAAACATAATAAGACAAAAAGAAAACAAAAAAAAGAGGGAGTTTTGAAATGAGAGAAAAGGGTATCACATTAATTGCATTGGTAATCACGATTTTATTCTCTTATGACGAAAAAATAAAATGTAGTAATAGCAAAGGTTTCCTCCTAGCAACAATTTAACAAATTATAAAATTTTCAAATATTTAAAAGATGAATTGCAAAAAATAATAACAATTTCATCTTTTTTGTTTTTATAAAGATAGTTAAATTAAAAAATTGAAAGGAAATATAGAAATGTTATTAGATAATGAATTAAAAAGTTTTTTGCTAGACATTGAAGATGAATGTAGAGAGAAATTAGAATTTTTAATGAAACAAATGGCAAAAGAAGAAAATATAACAGAAGAATTAAAAGCAAATAATCAAATGGAATGGGTGCAAAAGATAAACAATATTAAAGTAAATGCTGAAGAAATTGTTTTAAATGAAATTATTTATCAATGAAATAAAAACTTGGTCAGAGATGTTTGACTAATTGGAAAATCTTTTATTTTAATGTTTATATTATTGATAAATTAACTATAAAATGATATACTATGAAAAAATGTGAAAGGAATTAATAATGGATAATAAAGAATTAATAGAAAATAATATGCAAGATGAAGATTTTAAAGAAGTTTTTAGTAATATAAAAGATGAAATTTTAAATGCACAGTATGATATATTCAAAGGTGCTAATGCTAGAATTTTAAGTATGTATTATACGATTGGAAAGATAATAGAAGATAATGCAAAATGGGGAAATAAGTTTGTTAAGAATCTTTCTATTAGGCTTAAAATTGACTTCCCAAATATGAAAGGATTTTCAATTACAAATTTAAAATATATGAGAACATATTATTTAGAATGTCAAAAAGATGAAAAATTAAAAGAATGGTCAGCAAAAATTCCATGGTCGCATAACATTCTCATTTTAAGCAAAATTAAAGATAAAAAACAAAGACAGTGGTATATGGAATAGACAGAGTTAAATGGATGGGCTTATGATGTTTTAGGTTTTCAAATAAAAAGTGACCTTTATGTAAGACAAGTGTTAGGAGATAAACCAAACAACTTTAAAAGGACATTAAAATCTCCACAGAGTGAATTAGCAAGAGATATGATGAAAGATTCATATATATTAGATTTATCTAATTTAAAAGAAAGTTATATTGAAAAGGAATTAGAAAATGCAATGATAGAGAGAATTAAAACAGTTTTATTAGAATTAGGAAATGGATTTAGTTTTGTGGGAAATCAATATAGAATTGAAGTAGATGGAGACGAATATTTCATAGATATGCTTTTTTACCATACAAAATTGCATTGTTATATAGTTGTAGAATTAAAGAATACACAATATAAACCAGAATATGCAGGAAAATTAAATTTCTATTTATCTGCAGTAGATGATTTGCTAAAATCGGAAAGTGATAATCCAAGTATTGGAATTATACTATGTAGAGAAAAGAAAAAATTTTCAGTAGAATATTCTTTAAGGGATATAAATAAGCCGATTGGAGTTAGTTCTTATGAGGTTTCAAATATACTACCAAAAGATATTATGGAAGCATTACCAACAGAGGAAGATTTGAATTTGCATATAGATATAAGTGAAAATGAAGAAGATAATTAAAAATGAAATTGGTCAGATTCATCTGACCAATTTCATTTTATAAAATATTTAAAAGATATATAAATTATCCAGATGTCTGGACAATTAAAAAATAAAAATCGTTTTAGATAAAAAAGTCTGAAGCGATTTTTTTAAGGAAATTTTTTGAACAGATGCTATTTAACAAACAAAACAATAAGTGAGCTACTAAATGTATCAATAACTCAAGTATCAAAATTAATAAATTCATTAAAAGATAAGAAGTTGAGTTAATCTATAAAGAAAATAGTAAACAAGTAGAAATGAGAAAACTAATACCAATAAGCAAAAACAAAGATACCTATTTAACAAAAGTTAAATACCCTCTTCAACAAAACTTCAATACCCCTACCCGCGAAAAGTTTAAGGATAATAAATATAATAATAAAAATATAAATAAATATAATGATGCAAAACAAAATTTTAGAAGAGCAAGAGTTAACTTTGAACAAAGAGATTATACAAACTATGACTTTACTAAATTATATGCAAATGTAGATATGCTAGTATAAGCTATGACATTTGCATATAGAAAATCAGCTATTAGAGTAGGTAGACTACTTTGGTAGCTGATTTTTTGAGAGTATCGAAAAAGTTGTGTAAATAAATCCTTCCGTGATAAAATAAAAAATATCAAGGAGGGATTTTTCTATGGGAAAAAAGTAGAAAAAGAAAAAAATGAATTAGTAGAGGAATTTTTTAAAAAGAATAATCCAAAGGATATCAAATCAATGAGTGATATGTATACAGCATGGAAAGATTTTTTTGCCCCTGCTTTTCAACAATTATTAGATGCAGAAATGGAAAGTAAGTTAGGATACTCTAAGAATGAAAGAACGGATCATGAAAATTATCGAAACGGATATTATCCAGAAAGAACTGTTTCAACAGAAATGGGAGATATTCCCATAAAAGTACCAAGAGATAGAAATGGAGAAATCGATTCTAATTTAGTTCTAAAGTATTCTAGAACAGTAAATGGTTTTGATGAAAAAGTAATAGCAATATATGCTTTAGGATTATCAGATAAAGACATACAAGAACAAATAAAAAATATATTTGGCTGTAATTTATCACCAGATATGATAAGTGATATAACAGATAAAATCATACCAGAAATCCAAGAATGGAAGAAAAGAAGATTAGAAGAAGTATATCCAATTATATTTATAGATGCTACGCACTTTCATGTACGAGATAATGGACAAAATTTTATAATAGAGTTTGTGATATAGTGTGTAGAGAAAACACACACAAATAAAAATATTTTTATTTTTAAAAATCATTGAAAAATATATTATGTTATGATATTATACGAATAATTAATAATGAGATGGAGAGAGTTCAAAAGATGAATAAGATTAAAAGTACAAAAGGTATAACATTGATATCGCTTGTAATTACCATTATAATTCTTTTAATACTAGCAAGGGTAACAATAGCAACTCTAATGGGAGATAATGGATTAATAAATAAAGCAAACGATGCAAAGATTGCAACAGAGATAGCAAGTATAAAAGAAGAAATACAAACCGATATATTAGGAAAGCAAGCACAAAATGAGGGAAATATATCAGATAATACTTTAAAGGGAATATTAGAAAAGTATGGTGTATTATCCGAAGAAGGAAAATTAATAGATAAAACATTAACCACAACAAAGGGAAATCATGAAATAAAAGTAGCAGATATATTTAATGGAACAACTGTAAAAGATGTGCCTAAAAATCCAACATTTACAACAGTAGCAAATGCACCAGATACAAGTAGATTCAATACAAGTAATACATATTATGTAGCATGGGACTTAACAAGTAGTCCATATGCTATAGATGATACTACTCTAATAAGTGGAACAGCACCAAGTAATTGGTATGATTACACAGCAGGAGAAAACAAATGGGCAAATGTAAAAACAACAGGTGGAGGAAACGATTGCTATTGGGTATGGATACCCAGATATGCATATAAAGTACCAACAAAAGGTGATACAGCAAAAACCATAGAAGTTAAATTTTTACAAGGAAAAACGAATAAACCGATAGGTAAAACAACAGAAATAACAAATACAACGCCTACGCCAGGAACATGGGTAGTACATCCAGCATTTACAGATGTGGGAAACGGAGGATTCGGAGAATTAACAGGAATATGGGTAGCAAAATTTGAGGCAAGTAGTAATAATTCAAATATAGTAGAAAACCCAACAGTAGGACAACTAGCAATCGATGGAGGTTCAGTAACTGACATAGATTTAAAGTTAAGAGTAAAACCAAATGTAACAAGTTGGAGAAATATAACAGTAGGAAATATATTTACAGTATGTAAAAATTTAACAGTAAGTGGAAATTCACTAGAGGGAACATCAGGTATTGATTCACACATGATGAAAAATACAGAATGGGGAGCTTGTGCCTATTTAAGTAGAAGTGTATATGGAAAAAATGGTGAAGTATGGAATAACCCATATTATAATAATACAACATATTATTCACCAATAACAGGATTATGTAGTAACGAAACAGAAGGAAAAGATAAAGGAATGACAGATATAACTAAAACATGTAAATATAATGAAGAAGGAGGAGAAAATGCTTCAACAACAGGAAATGTATATGGAGTATATGATATGGCAGGAGGAGCATGGGAATATGTAGCTGGAATACTAAGTAGTTATAAGTCTAAGAGTAGTATTTATGATTTTACTAATTCGGACACATACCCAAATAAATATTTCGATTGGTATGCTGGAAATTCGAGTGATAGAAATACAAATTATAATGCAAATACAAATAAATATGGAGATGCAGTATATGAAAATTCTAGTTCTGGCGGTAGCGATACTGGTAGTTGGGACTCTAGTCACTCTCACTTTCCTTTTTCTAGCTACCCAGTGTTCTTACGTGGAGGTCGTGCTAGCTATGGTGGTAACGCAGGTGTGGTTGCATTCAACAGCGGCACAGGTGGATCTGGCACTAGCCTCAGTTTTCGTCCAGTAGTGCTTAGTTCCCAACCGTAGCTTTGTTACTTGATACTTGGTAAGAAAGTTAGAATAGATTTAACGCATGACTTATAAAAATGCAAATTATGGATATGGAGATGCTATATTAGAAACATCTAATAGTGGTGATTGGAGTAATAGTTGGTTCAGCGATTTTTCTGTGTTTTCATTTAAAGAACAACCTTTTTTGGTTCGAGGGGGGACATATGGAGGAAAAGCTAATACAGGATTGTTTAGTTTTAGTGGTATTCAAGGCTATGCATATCGGAAATTCTTCATTCCGTGTAGTGCTGGTGGGAGAATAGAATGTTTTGATTTGAATTTTAAATATATTTGAAAGACGGGGAGATGAGTTTACCTCGTCTTTTACTATATCAAATTATATTTTTTTAATTCTGGACAGTAACCTTTTTTATGAAATGGTTCAATATAAAAGTAAATTAAAATATAGAAATTTAAAATTGCCAAAAAGCAGTCTGTTACTATTGGCAATTTTTCTTATTTCCCTAAGAAAAAGGATAAAAAATGGGAAAAAATGTAATAAAAATTTAATATAAAAATATTGATATACCTTATCAACATAAACCGTAAGAACAAACTTGAAGCATTGCTAACTCATAAGAAAAACCATATTGAAATCTTAGAAAAATATCGTTATCATAATCATATAAATGCATTCCACAGAAAAATTGCAAAGCAATTATTCGTGGACGAATAATAAAAATCTAGAAGTTGAAAGAATGAAAAAAAGTAAAAGAAACTAAACTTAATATTACTATTTATCTTACTATGGGGTAGCATGTTAAAAGTGCAAGCAAGCACTTTTGAATTTGGTGCAATAGCAGAAAAAGAAGAAGTAAATGCAGGAGACATCGTAACAATACAGATGCAAATCAACAAAATTGACGTTAGAGAAGGAATCAATGTAGTAGAAGCAGACCTTGAATATGATGAAACTGTATTTGAAAAGATTGCCTTTAAAAATTTCAATGGCTGGACTACCACCTATCATGCAGAAGCTGGAGATAAAAAAGGTAAATTTGTGGTAACTAAATTAGTAGAAGGTGTAACAAAAGCAGAAACAATTGGGCAAATTCAATTAAAATAATGGTGGTCAAAACGGTGGTCAAAACGGAGGTCAAAATGGCAACCAAAACGGTGGACAAAACGGTGACCAAAATGGAGACCAAAACGGAGGTCAAAACGGAGGCCAAAACGGTGACCAAAATGGAGGTCAAAATGGTAACCAAAACGGTGGCCAAAACGGAGGACAAAATAGTGGCGAAAATGGAGGTCAAAATAGAGGTCAAAGTGGAAGTTCAAACGGAAGCTCAAATAGAAACCAAAATGGAGGCAGTAACGAAAAAATCTCTTTAACAGGAGACAACATAAAAACAGGAGATAAAATTGCATTAATTGTAATAGTAGTAATGGTATTAATAGGAATTAACTTACTATATTTTATCATAAGACAAAAACAACAAAAAGAAGAAGGAAAAGAAAAAGATAGAAAAAGAATGTTAATATTGATAATAGCCTCTATACTATTAATGATAACCGTAATATTCTTGGCAAAAGATGTTATAGCTTTTAAAGAAGAAGAAATAGAAGCAATGATACAACAACTAAAAAGTCAAAATAAAGATAACCCTGAAAGTGAAAATTATTTAGTGACCGATAAAATAATTAGCAGAGTAAAACCAAAAACGACCATAAAAATGTTAAAATCTAATGTAGAGAATGTAGAAGTGATAGATGGCGAAGATTTAGAAAATGTAAAAACAGGAATGGTAGCAAAATACGGAAAAAACGGAAGAACTTATGAGATAAGTGTATTAGGAGATATTAATGCAGATGGTATTTTAAACCAAATAGACCTAACAAGAACTATTAGAGAATATAGGAAAAGTGAAAAATGGAAAATAAAAAAAGAAGTAGAAAAAATAGCAGCAGATGTAACTTTTGACGGAGAAATAAATGAAAAGGACATTCATACCATCATTAACTACATCTTATATGGAGAATTACAAGTAAAACAAGTAAGCCCAGTAATTTCACCAAAAGTAGAAGTGATATCAGGAATAGAGGCAGAAAAAGGAAGATATCTATCAAATGTAACCGTAAAAGTAACACAAGAAAATAAAGAAACACAAACAGCCAAAACAATCTATGAAGTAACAGGAAGCAAAACAATAGAAGAAAAAGAAATTAACAACAAACAAGAAGAGATAAAACTAACAGAAGCAGGAATATACAAAATAACAAGCTACACCTATGGGGTTGATGGAAACAAATCAAAAGGAAGCGAAATCATCGTAGTAATAGACACACCAGAAATAAAAACCAATACAGAAGATTGGACGAATGAAAATGTAACTGTGACCATAGAAGGAAAAGATGGATATGAAATTGAGTATAAAATAGATGATGGAGAATGGAAAAAATATGAAGAAGGATTGGAAATAGAAGAAAACTGCGAAATCACAACAAGGTTTAAAAAAGATGATATTTATGGGGAAGAAATTAAAAAGGAAATAACCAATATAGACAAAGAAAAACCAACAGGAAAAATAGAAGTAACTAGCTCAGGAAGTGGTAAATTAGCATTAGCAGTAGAAGGACAAGATGCCAGATTATCAGGAATCAAAGAAATAAGAGTCTATGTAAAAGAAAAAACGTCACCACAATATGAATGCAAAACAACGTATAACTATGAAGAAGATCCAAATAAGAACGATCTAAAGCAAGAAAGTTTTATATGGAAAGGACTTGATGCAGCAACAGCATATGATATCTATATCGAAGTAGAAGACAGAGCAGGTAATATCTATAACAAAAATAATACAGAAAGAGATGAAAACACAACGATCACAACCACAACAAAAGAAATGCCAACAGCAGTCATTGTAGCAACACCAGTAGGATGGACCAGAGGAAACGTAGAAGTAAGCATAGAATCAGATGAAGAATACGAAATGGAATATAAAATAAACAACGGAGATTGGAGACCCTACACAGATAAACTTAAAATAGCAGACAATTGTACAATAGTAGCAAGATTAACGGAGTGTGAAAGTATACAAAATGTAAGTGAAGTAACAAAAGAGATAAGCAACATAGACAAGCTAGCACCGAATGATTTCACACCAATGGTAAGTAGTAAAACTAATTGTATTACTATGACAGGAAGTACAACAGACCAAGATGAAACGCAAACGGATGGAAATAGTGGAATTGAAAAATATTACTTTAGTAAAGACAATGGCAAAACCTGGGAACCAACAGAAGGTCAAGAAGAAACGACCTATGTATTTGAAAATTTAACACAAGGAACAGCGTATAACTTAAAAATGAAAGCAGTTGATAAAGCAGGAAATGAAACTACAGCAGATGTGATAACAAAAGAAACTATTACTGTACCAGACTTAACAGATGGTAATACTACGATTACATACAGTACAACAGAGCCAACCAACAAAGATGTAACAGTAACCATTATGACAACAGCAGGAAGTGATTACACCATACAATATTCAAAAGATCATATCAATTGGTATGATTATGAAACTGCAGTAAGTATGTCACAAAATGGAGATATTTATGCTAGAGTAAGAGATAGTACAGGACAAATAGGTGGAAATATAAAAGGAAATGTTTCTAATATTGACAAATTACCACCAAATCTGTTTACAGCAACGGTAGCTGGTAGTACAACTTGTGATATTACAATTACAGGAAGTACAACAGACCAAGCCAGAACAGAAGCTTATGCAAGTAGTGGAATTGCCAAATATTACTTTAGTAAAGATGATGGAGAAACTTGGGAACCAGTAGGAGGACAAACAGAAACGAATTATACTTTTAGGGGTCTTATTCAAAATACAGCTTACCCTTTAAAAATGAAAGCAGTGGATAAGGCAGGAAATGAGACGATAACGACAAATAGTGTTACACAAAAAACGGGAACGCTACCAGACTTAACAGATGGCAATACAACTTTTTCTTATAGTACAACCAATTTAACGAATCAAAATGTAATGGTAATGATAACAACAACAGAAACAATCGGTACTTTACAATATTCGAAAGATGGAACCAATTGGACAGATTATACTGTACCAGTATGCATGACACAAAATGGTCCTATTTATGCTAGGCTGTGGGATGGAACCAATGTAGGAGGAGCGACACAAGGAAAAGTAGAAAATATTGATAAATTACCACCAAATAGTTTTACGCCAACAGCAACTAGTACACAAAATAGCATAACGGTAACGGCTTATGCAACGGATCCAAAGGATGCGAATGGTTATTCAGGTAGTGGTATTGCAGGATATAGCTTTAGTATTGATAATGGAGCAACTTGGACAAATTGGCAACCAAGTGGACAATATACGTTTGGTAATTTAACACCAGGAAGTTATACTATTTTAGTGAAAGCAAAAGATAAAGTAGGTCATGAGACGCAAGGAAGTGTGACGCAACAGATTGTTACTTTGTCATTGTCTTCAACAAGTGGAAAGGTGTTGTCTGGTAATTCGATTACTGTGACAGTGAATGGAGCTAATTATGGAACTTTGAGTTGCTCGAGTGCTAATGGAAGTATAGCAACGGCAAGTTTGAGCGGAAATGTTTTGACGGTAAGGGGAACGAGTACTGCAAATGGAACGCAAAGTACAACGATAACGGTGAGAGGAAGTAATGGCGGAAGTGCTACTTATACGATTCAATGTCATAAACATTATGGAAGTTCGACTTCTGGTGGTGGATGCTATGGACAGTCACATACAGGGACAAGGGATTGTGGAATTACGTTTAATTTGGTGTCAAGGACTTGTGGTAATGATTTAATTAAAAAGAACTGCCAGGGAAGATTCAGATATAGATCGCAAGGTACACCTTATGAGTCAGACCAGTATATGGGTCGTGAATGTGGTCTATTTTTGCGATACTTGTGGTTCTGGTTCGATAAAAATACTACACCTTGAAGATAGTCAATATTTCGAAGAGATTACTTATTCATGTACTTCTACATTTTATACATGTCCTATACATTCAGAAACCCATTCTTCTTCTGGAAAATGTACTCAATCTGTAACTTATTATACATGTCCTACTCATGGAGGAAATTATTCTTCATCAGGAAGTTGTATATCTAAGGTATCCTACACATATTACACTATGAATTGTGGATTTTGATAAAATTTATAAAGACATAGGTATTATAACCTCAAGCAATTATCTAATGATTTAGATAAGATAAGTGGAAATTACTTTTATAATTTACAAAGTTTTAGCTTTTGGTTGGTTATAAAACTAAATTCCACATGTGATAAAATTTTGATAGTATGAAAGAAAAGTCTACATTAAAAGAATATAAAGGTCCTTTTAAACGAAACCGCTTTAGTGGTAGCTTGTAACAAGGTCTTATAGGTCTATATGAAAATCCACGGATTCTACCCGTGGATTTTTATATGGAGAAATATTACAAATTTGTAAAAAGGTGTTGACATACGGAAATAAGGGTTGTATAATAGATAAGCATGAATTAATAAGCGTTGAAGCCAAATGTAGCTACATTCTTACGGAAAAGTAGAATGGAGGGAACTTTGGTGGAGTATGTTATGGCAAAGACCAGGCGGTAAGAAATGTACTTATCCCAAAATTATCATGCACATTTTGGGTTTTTCTATAGGTGAAATTGGAAACACCAGGGTACGTTTTAACTTGCCAAGGTAATTAAGTTAGCTGTGTGAAGCGAGCTACAGATAACTTACGCAATCGAGTAAAGTGAGATTGTGAACAGCAAAAGCTGTGTAAAGCGAAGCAAACTACAGATAACTTATGCAATCGAATGAAATGAGATTGTGAACATTAAAAAAAGGAGGGAAAATTACAATGGCAAACACAGTAGCAACAAGTGAGAAAATTAGAATAAGACTTAAAGCATATGACCATGTAATTTTAGATCAGTCTGCTGAAAAGATAGTAGATACTGCTAAAAAAACAGGAGCAAAGGTTTCAGGTCCTATTCCATTACCAACACAAAAAGAAATCGTAACAATTTTACGTTCTCCACACAAATACAAAGATTCAAGAGAACAATTTGAAATGAGAACACATAAAAGAGTAATCGATATACTTTATCCAACACAAAAAACAGTTGACAACCTAATGAAATTAGAATTACCAGCTGGTGTTGATATAGAGATAAAATTGTAAGATTAAGAAATACAAATGCTCGATGCATTTGCATACTGATGCTGTGACAAACAAATTTTAACAGCCTCAGCAAAACCAAGCTGAAATCGAGATATTTCAGCCAATAGTTAGGAGGAAAGAAAGAGAATGAAAGGAATTATCGGAAAAAAAATCGGTATGACACAAATTTTTGACGAAAAAGGAAACGTTATTCCAGTAACTGTTATTGAAACA
Organism: uncultured Clostridium sp.; assembly: GCA_947567695.1. Taxonomy (GTDB): domain Bacteria; phylum Bacillota; class Clostridia; order TANB77; family CAG-508; genus CAG-269. The sequence continues at coordinate 5,923 of CANONT010000007.1, read as the reverse complement.
GCAGGAAACATCGTAGCACAAATAAAAACAGTAGAAACAGACGGATATAATGCAATCCAATTAGGATATGGAGAAGTCAAAGATAAACATATAAATAAACCAAAAGCAGGACATTTTGCAAAAGCAAAACTTGCTAACAAAAAACATTTAAGAGAATTCAGAATAGAAGATGTAGCTAATTACAAAGTAGGAGACGAAGTAAAAGCAGACATATTTGAAACTGGAGAAAAAGTAGATGTGCAAGGAACATCAAAAGGGAAAGGATTCCAAGGTGTTATTAAAAGACATGGACAACACAGAGGACCAATGGGACATGGTTCCATGTATCATAGAAGACCAGGTTCAATGGGACCTTGTTCAACACCAGGAAGAGTATTTAAAGGTAAGAAATTACCAGGACATATGGGAAAAGTTACGATTACCATTCAAAACTTAGATGTCGTAAGAGTTGATATGGATAAAAATGTAATGTTAGTAAAAGGAAGCGTTCCAGGACCAAAAGGAGCGATTCTAAAAGTAAAATCAGCTGTAAAGGCTACTAAATAGAAGGAAGGAGGAAATACGAAATGCCAAAAGTAGACGTATATGATTTAAAAGGTAAAAAAGTAAGTGATATAGAATTAGCTGAAAATGTATTTGGAATTGAACCAAATGAAAATATTGTACATAGCGTACTTGTCAATTATTTAGCGAATCAAAGACAAGGTACACAAAGTACGAAAACAAGAGCAGAAGTTTCTGGTGGTGGTAAAAAACCATGGAGACAAAAAGGAACAGGTAGAGCAAGACAAGGTTCAACAAGAAGTCCACAATGGATTAAAGGTGGTATTGCATTAGGACCAAAGCCTCGTTCATACAGGTATACCGTTAATAAGAAAGAAAGAAGATTGGCTATTAAATCAATCTTGAGTTCTAAAGTTTTAGAAAAAGAATTGACAGTGGTAGATAAGTTAGAAGTAAAAGAGATTAAAACAAAAACCATGGCAAAAGCTTTAACAGATTTAAAAGTAGAAGGAAAAACACTAATCGTTCTTCCAGAAAACAATAAAAATGTTTACATGTCAGCAAGAAACATCGAAGGTGTTAAAGCAATTACAGCCAATAATATTAATGTTTTTGATTTATTAAAATATACAAATCTAATTTTATCAGTTGATACTGTTAAAAAATTAGAGGAGGTGTACGCTTAAATGAAACCAGAAGAGATAATTGTAGCACCAATTGTTACAGAAAAAAGTAACGATTTATTACAAGAAGGAAAATACACTTTCAAAGTTAATAAAAAGGCGACAAAAGTTGAAATAGCAAAGGCTGTTGAAAAACTTTTTGAGGTAAAAGTTTTAAAGGTTAATACCATGAATGTCAATGGTAAAAAGAAAAGAGTTGGTTACCACGTTGGTAAGACTTCTGATTGGAAAAAAGCGATTGTAACAATCGATACTAACCCAGAAGAGACATCTTACTTAGCAAAAGGTGGAAAAGCAACCAAAGTTTCTAAGAAGTATAAGGATTCGATTGACGAGTTCATGGGTGCGTAAAACGAATGAAAATCAGCATCTTGCGTCGTTAAATTTTATAATTAAATCCTCAATGTGCAAACGCACATCTCCGGTATTAATTACAAAATTTGCCTAGCAATATACTAATTTTGATTCGTTTGGTTAAAAAAGAAAAATATCGAGAAATAACTCGGAAAATAAATAAAAAAGGAGAGAAAGTAAAATGGGAATGAAACATTTTAAACCCTATACACCATCCAGAAGAAATATGACAGTTTCAGACTTTGAAGAAATCACAAAGAAAACTCCTGAAAAATCTTTATTAGCAAAGAAAAAGAAAAATGCAGGAAGAAACTCATATGGAAGAATCACAGTAAGACATCAAGGTGGTGGAAATAGACAAAAATATAGAATAGTAGATTTTAAAAGAAGAAAAGACGATATGACAGCGACTGTACTTGGAATTGAATATGATCCAAACAGAAGTGCTAATATCGCATTAGTGGAATATGAAGATGGAGAAAAAGCATATATCTTAGCTCCACAAGGATTAAAAGATGGAGATAAAGTAGTATCAGGAGAAGCAGTTGACATTAAACCAGGAAACTGTATGCCAATTAGCTCAATTCCAGTAGGTACTTTAATTCATAACATTGAGTTAAATCCAAAACAAGGTGGAAAATTAGTAAAAGCAGCAGGTCAAAGTGCACAATTAATGGCAAAAGAAGGAAAATATGCCCATGTAAGACTTCCATCAGGAGAAATGAGATTAATTTTAGCAACATGTAGGGCTACCATTGGAGTAATCGGAAATAGCGATCATGAAAATGTTAAAATTGGTAAAGCTGGTAGAAAAAGACATATGGGAATTAGACCAACCGTTAGAGGTTCTGTTATGAACCCAGTAGATCACCCTCATGGTGGTGGTGAAGGTAGAGCACCAGTAGGACACGCTGGACCAATGACACCTTGGGGCAAACCAGCTCTTGGATATAAAACAAGAAATAAAAAGAAACAATCTAATAAGTTTATTGTTAAGAGAAGAAAATAAGTCAGTTGTATAAAATCAATTGCAAAGCGATATTAAGTCAACCATACGAAACGAAGTGAGTTACGGATGACTTATGCAATCGACCAAAGGGAAATTGTGAACCTTAGAAAAAAAGAAGGGAGGACATTTAAAGTATGTCAAGATCAAGCAAGAAAAAACCATACGTAGCACCTGAACTATTAAAAAGAGTAGAAGCTATGAATGAATCTGGAAACAAAGAAGTTCTAAAAACATGGTCAAGAGCTTCCACGATCTATCCACAAATGGTTGGTCATACAATTGCTGTACATGATGGAAGAAAACATGTTCCAATTTATATAGCAGAAGAAATGATTGGTCATAAATTAGGTGAATTTGCTCCTACAAGAACGTTCAAAGGTCATGCAGGAGATAAGAAAACAAATAAATAATTTGTTAAAAGCGAGGAGGTAAGAAAATGCAAGAGCAAGAAACATTAGTTAGAAACGAAGCAAAAGCTACTCTAAAATATGCTAGAATTTCCGCTAGAAAAGTAAAAATCGTAGCAGATTTAATTCGAGGAAAAGATGTAGATGAAGCTTTAGCCATCGTAAAATATACACCAAAAGCATCATCAGAAATCATAGAGAAATTGTTAAAATCAGCTATGGCAAATGCTGAAAACAATCATGATATGAAACATGAAAATTTATATGTTGCTGAAATTTATGCAAATCAAGGACCAACATTAAAGAGAATACGTCCAGCTGCAAAAGGTTCAGCAGTAAGAATTAGAAAAAGAACGAGTCACATCACAATAGTTTTGAAAGAAAAGGAGGACTAGAAATAATATGGGACAAAAAGTACATCCAACAGGTGTAAGAGTTGGGATCATAAAAGACTGGAATTCTAAATGGTATGCAGATTCAAAAAACTTTGCTGACTATTTAGTAGAAGACCAAAAAATTCGTAAATTTTTAAAGAAAAAATTATATCTTGCTGGAATTTCTAAAATAGAGATTGAAAGAACAGCAAAGGCAATTAAAATTAATTTACATACTGCTAAACCAGGAATTGTAATAGGAAAAGGTGGAGCAGGTGTAGAAACAGTAAAAGCTGAATTAGCAAAATTAATTGGGAAAGATGTTAATTTAAACATTGTAGAAGTTAAAAATATTGACACAGATGCTCAATTAGTAGCTGAAAATATTGCTGGACAATTAGAAAGAAGAATTTCATTCAGAAGAGCTATGAAACAATGTATGCAAAAATCTATGAAAGCAGGTGCTTTAGGAATTAAAACTGCTGTATCTGGAAGATTAGGTGGAGCTGACATGGCTAGAACTGAATTCTATAAAGAAGGAAATATTCCACTACAAACTTTAAGAGCTGATATTGATTACGGATTTGCAGAAGCAGATACCACTTATGGAAAAATCGGTGTAAAAGTTTGGATTTATAAAGGAGAAGTTCTTCCAGAGAAGAAAATGGAAGGAGGAGACCAATAATGCCATTAATGCCAAAAAGAACAAAACATAGAAAAGTACAAAAAGGTAGAATGAGAGGAAAAGCAACAAGAGGTAATAAAGTAACAGATGGAGAATATGGAATTCAAGCTGTAACAGGAGCTTTAATTACAGGAAATCAAATTGAGGCAGCCAGAATTGCTATGACTCGTTATATAAAAAGAGGTGGAAAAGTTTGGATTAAAATCTTTCCAGACAAACCAATCACAGCAAAACCAATCGGTACTCGTATGGGTAAAGGTAAAGGTGCACCAGAATATTGGGTAGCAGTGGTAAAACCAGGAAGAGTTATGTTTGAGATTGCTGGCGTACCAGAAGAAACTGCAAGAGAAGCTTTAAGACTTGCTATGAATAAACTACCTAACAAAACAAAATTTGTAGCAAAAGAAACAGAAAAGGTAGGTGAAAATGATGAAGATAAATAAAATAAGAGAAATGTCTTCACCAGATTTAGAAAAAGAATTAGGTGAACTAAAAACAGAATTGTTCAAATTAAAATTTAGTTTAGCTACCAATGGATTAGATAATCCTATGAAAATAAAAGAAGTAAAAAAAGATATAGCTAAAATAAATACCGTATTAACAGAAAGAAAAATAGCGGAAGCGAAAGCATAATTATAACTAACTATTAATTACAATTAATGACCTAGGGGAAAGATATGCCCCCTGTCAAACAGTAGAAAGGAGAAATCTAAATGGGAGAAAGAAATCTTCGTAAAGTTATGATTGGTACAGTAACATCTAATAAGATGGATAAGACAGTAGTAGTAGCTGTTGAAACAAGTGTTAGTCATAAGATATATGGTAAAACAGTAAAAAGAACTTACAAATTAAAAGCACATGATGAAGAAAATATTTGCCAAATCGGTGATAAAGTAAAAGTAATGGAAACAAGACCACTTTCTAAAGATAAAAGATGGAGGGTAGTTGAAGTTGTAGAAAAAGCTATTACGAAATAAAAATAATAAAAAACTTAAATAAGGGTAAGCACTAATTCACAAGAGGAAGGGATATTTTTTATCTGTAAAGAATTTACCCCAAATAAAAAAGTGTCCCTTGACAATAAAAAAGGAAGGAGGAACCATAATATGATACAACAACAATCAAGATTAAAAGTAGCAGACAATACAGGCGCAAAAGAGATTATGTGTATTAGATGTTTAGGAGGTTCATTTAGAAAAACATCTAATATAGGAGATATCATAGTTGCTTCTGTTAAATCAGCAACACCAGGTGGCGTTGTTAAAAAAGGTGATGTTGTAAAAGCTGTTATTGTTAGATCTAAAAGCGGATTAAGAAGAGCAGATGGTTCATATATAAAATTTGATGAAAATGCAGCTGTTATTATTAAAGAGGATGGAACCCCAAAGGGAACTCGTATCTTTGGACCAGTTGCAAGAGAGTTGAGAGAGAAGGATTATATGAAGATATTATCATTAGCTCCAGAAGTTCTTTAAAAACAAATTACAATCAGCATCTTGCACATTTTCATTGAATGAACCAAACTTCGACGTACAAGAGTACGCCTTCAGCTTGATTAATTCAATGAAAATGCACAATATACTAATTCTAATTTGTTTTAAGTCAGCTGTTTGAGCAAAGCGAATTACAGATGACTTACGCAATCGAACGAAGTGAGATTGTGAACATTAAGTAATAGCTGTTTGAGCAAAGCGAATTACAGATGACTTATGCAATCGAACGAAGTGAGATTGTGAACATTAAGTAATAGCTGTTTGAGCGAAGCGAATTACAGGTGACTTATGTAATCGAACGAAGTGAGATTGTGAATATTAAAAAATACAGAAAAGGAGGAAGTTCCTAAATGAGAATAAAAAAAGGAGATAACGTTCAAGTTTTATCAGGAAATGACAAAGGTAAAACAGGAG
>CANONT010000006.1 GCA_947567695.1 uncultured Clostridium sp. | reverse complement strand
GTCTCCCTCCAGAATTATCCCCCCATGTGCGAAAAGAAACGTCCCCATTGCACATTGTGAATTTTTGGTGAAATGCTTTACATTGAAAAGAGAAAGTGATAACATATTAGGGATTGAACGAATAGAAGAGAAATAAAGGAGGAATTTTTTGTGATAGAAGTAAAAAATGTTACAAAAAAGTATGGAAAAGCGATAGCCGTAGACGATATTAGTTTTACCATTAACGAAGGCGAAATTGTAGGATTGCTTGGTCCAAATGGTGCAGGGAAAAGCACAACCATGAACATGATAACAGGATTTATTGAACAAACAACACGGCGAAATCATAGTAGATGGATATGATATGTTAAAAAAACCCAAAAAAGCGAAAAAAGAGATTGGATATATGCCAGAGGGAGTGCCATTATATACAGATTTAACAGTGAAAGAGTTTGTAACTTATTTGGCAGAAATAAAACAGGTTGATAAAAAGACGAAAAAAGAGAAAGTAGAGAAAATTATAGAACAAACAGGATTAAAAGATGTTGAAAAAAAATTAGTCAAAAATTTATCTAGGGGATATAAACAAAGAGTTAGCATGGCAGGGGCATTAGTAGGAGAACCTAAGATATTAATTTTAGATGAGCCAACAGTAGGGTTAGACCCAAAACAAATTACAGAGATTAGAAGTCTAATTAAAGAGTTAGGAAAGACACATACTGTTATATTAAGTTCTCATATTTTATCAGAGGTTAGTCAAATTTGTAACAAAGTCATTATTATTAATAAGGGAAAAATCGTAGCAATTGATACACCAGAGAACTTAGAGAGTAAAGTAAATAATAATAATAGTGTATACATAACAATAGAAGATCCAGAAAATAAGATAAAAGCAACTACCGAGAAAATAGGAGACATTAAAAACATAGAATTGGTACAAGAAAATGAAGATGGAACCAAACAATATGTGATAGAAGCAAATGGAGAGGTTGATTTAAGAAAAACTATTTTTGCAGAATTTGCAAAAGAGAATATTACAATATTTGAAATGAAAAAGGCTGATACAACTTTAGAAGAGGCCTTTATGAAATTAATTGAAGGAGGGAAACAATAATGTGGGCAGTTATTAAAAAGGAGTTTAAATCCTATTTCTATTCTCCAGTTGGCTATGTATTTATAGGATTATTTTTGATTATGTTTAGTGTATTTTTCTATACAGATGTGTTTAATTATCAAAGTGCTAATTTTGAATATATATTCTATTCAGGTGCAACTATTTTAACTTTTATTGTTCCAATCCTTACCATGAGAACCATGGCAGAAGAAAGAAAAAGTGGAACAGAGCAACTATTGCTTACATCACCACTTAGTATTACAAAAATTGTATTGGGAAAATTTATTGCTGCGACATTAATTGTTGTAATTACTTTAATTTGCACTTTTATGTATTTTGCTATTTTATGTTTCTTTGGAAAGCCACATATTACAACTGCTTTAATCACTATGCTAGGATTTTTATTATTAGCCATTAGTTATATATCTTTTGGAATATTGGCTTCTAGTATAACAGAAAATCAAATTATCGCAGGAGTGATCACAATAGGATTTTTCATTTTAACTTGGTTTTTACCACAATTTAGTACGATATTTACCAACTTTTCATTAATCAATATGTTCTCAAAATTCCCATCAGGGCAAATTGATATTGCAGACACAGTAACATTTGTGGCATTTACAGTAGCGTGCTTGTTACTTACGATTATCTTTATGCAAAGAAGAAAAAGTGTGAGATAGAAGGAGGGAATTAGATTGGAAGAAAAAAAAGAAGAGTTAGAAAAAAAGAAAGAAAAACAAGAAAACAAAACACAAAAAGAAAAGTTAAAGAAGGACAAAAAAACTAATAAATTCATAGACATTATCAAAAAGAAATGGTTAATCAATGGAACGATGACTTGTCTTTTAGTAGGAATTATTATCGCTGTTTTTGTAGCTATTAATATTATCATGCAAAAATTAGAATTAACACCAATCGACTTTACACAAGAAAAATTATATACCTTAACAGAGGAAAGTAAAGAAAAGGTAAAAAACATTGATAAAGATGTTCATATCTATTTTGTAGGATCCACAGATGATGATGCTAATTTAGATCTAGCTAAACAATATAAAAAAGCGAATGAAAAAATAGTGGCAGAAGCAGTCGATCCTAACAATAGACCAGATCTAGTTAATAAATATGGAATTGAAAGTGGCACACAAGGAATTATTGTAGAATGTGGAGAAAAATCCAAGGTATTATCTGCTAATGATTTAGTAACCTATGATACCTCTAGTTATGAAACCATTAGTATAGCAGAAGAAAAATTAACGAGTAGCATTATTTCTGTTACCAGTGAAAAGGTACCAAAAGTATATTTCTTAGAAGGATATAGCGAATTTTCATTAAGCCAAAATATGAATTATTTAAATATGTATTTGGCAAACGAAATCAATGAAATAGAGACACTAAATCTATTAACCACAGGAAAAGTACCAGATGATTGTGATACGCTTGTTATCACAACGCCTAATCAGGATTTTAATGAACTAGCAACCAATGCTATCATAGACTATATTCAATCAGGTAAAAATATTTTGTGGTTAAATGGAGCAGTAACCAGTCAAAAAGACATGCCAAATGTGAATAAAGTGTTAGCTACTTATGGGGTAAAACCATTTGAGGTAGGAATTATAAGAGAAACAGATGCTAATAAAATGGTAACCAATTCACCTGATCTGATTTTACCAGAAATACAACAGGCAACCATAACAGAAGATTTATATAACACAACAGGTGTTATCTTCATCAATGCAACAAAAATAAATATCGATACCGATAAACTAGAGGAATTAAAGGTAGAGAAAACAGATTTACTATTAGCCAGTGAAGGTTCTTATTATAGAACAAATTTTAGAATTCAATCTGACAGTATAAGTGATAGTGATGAAAAAGGAACTTTTGTAGTAGGAGCAGAATTACAAAAAACGATAAAAGAAGCAAATGAAGAAACAGGAGAAACTGCTGTTACATCAAAATTAGTAATTTACGGAGAAAATTACTTTGTTTCAGACCTTCCACTAAACCAGACATCTCAATATGCAGCCATTCAGCTTGCTAGTTATAATAAAGATTTAATATTGAATTCCATTGCTTATCTAGTAGATCGAGAAGAGGACATCACAGCAAGAAAAGATACAGGAACTGTAACTTATACAGCAACAGAAGCACAAGATACCATGATTCGAGTGATTATATTTACCATGCCAATTTTGATTATTATAGTAGGTATTGTTGTATGGCAAATTAGAAGAAGAAAGAAATAATTGAATAAATTAGAAAAAATCCCATAAAATAATATGGGGTTTTTCTATGAGAAATATTTTGAAAGTTGTATTTGTTATTATAGGAACTATGATTGGAGCAGGTTTTGCCTCTGGGCAAGAGGTATATCTGTTTTTCTTTTCCTATGGAATAGAAGGATTAATTGGAATTTTAATTTCTAGTTTTATTATGGGTTTTGTTATCTATAAAACGTTTCAAATTGTAAATAAATACGGTGTGGACACATATAAAGATTTTTTAGCTATTTTAATTCAAAAAAGAGAAAAAATAAAACCTATTATTAACATGATAATTAATATTTTTATTTTAATTACATTTTTTATTATGATAGCGGGATTTGGTGCTTATTTTGAACAAGAACTAGGGTGGAATAGTTTGCTAGGGAGTAGCATTTTAGCCATGGCATGTTTTGCTGTTTTTATGACAAGTGTAAAAGGATTTGTAAAGGCGAATGAATTGCTAGTTCCCATATTAATCAGTTTCCTATTTATTATTGGATTAATTAATTTAAAAGATTTGCATTTATTTGAATTAGGAAATTATCTTGTTAAAAATAATTCTTCTAATTTTATTTTAGATGCAGTTTTATATAGTAGCTATAATAGTATTTTATTAATTCCTGTCTTATTAACTTTAAAAAATTATATTCAAGATAATAAACAGATTTTAAAAATAGCCAGTTTGAGTAGCCTTATTATTATATTGTTATCTATTATAATATTTTTATTACTTTTGAGGGTAGATGTAGATATTACAAAGTTAGAAATGCCAGCTGTTTATGTAGTTTCTAATATGTTTGAAATGCTAAAATATATTTATGGATTTATAATATTAGGCTCTATTTTTACAACAGCTATTTCATTAGGTATTAGTTTTTTGCAAAATACAGTGAAAAGCAAAGAGTACAAAAAAAGTTATACACAAATAGCTCTTATTATGTGCATAACTGCTGTCTTTATTTCAAAAATTGGATTTTCTAATTTGGTTAGTTTATTATATCCAATTTTTGGTTACTTGGGATTACTACAAATTATAAAATTAGCCATTACATCTCCCGTTTTTCACAAATTTAAATCCAAAGATTTTTAATTTATTTATTAGGATTCACAAGCTTTAGTAGCTGCTATGGTTTGCAAGGTATCGCCTAGTTGCGAAAAAAGAGTACCTAATAGATTTAATTCATCAGCAGATTTATCTTGTGAGATAACGCAAGCAATAGATGTAATAAAACTAACAAATTCACATGAATTCAAAATCAACACCTCAGTTTATCATATGAAAAGGAGATTTAGTTGGCTACTAAATCTCTTTAAAAAATCTATATTCATTTCCTTTTGTATTTTTGCCTTTATAGACATAACCATTATAAATACCACCATTGCTGTCATTTAAATTGATGTCTAACTTCATATTGTAAACAAATTTCTGATTTAAATTATTTACAATATTGATTTTAAAAGTCAAAGTATAATTGATATCTTCTAAATTAATATTAGCTTCTTGTAGAACTTTTCCGTTAAAAGAAACGGTATTGACATCTCGAGAAACAGCATAGTTAGTTAAGATATTTTTATTCATATAACCCAAAGAAATGGGGTTAGAACAATCGGTGTAAAACGTAGGATTCGCATAATCATTATTTTCATTTTCTGAATTGGTATTTACAATATTAAAATCAATTCTGTTGTTTTCAGGCGTTTCGATCATTTTAAATTTCCCAAAATCCAAAGGGTTTTTATAATTCAAGATTTTACTTCCCATATCAGCATTAGAAGTAATTACGATGTTGTCAATATATAGTTGTTTAATCGTATTTTCATTGGTTAATTCAGTAATAGAGCTAGTATTATCAATATAGATAGAAATATCAGTATATTGACAAATGCTCATATCTTTTAAGGATTGATCTTCTGAATTATCAATGGCATTAGCACTACTATATAACAATATTTTCTGAATATTGAAAATGGTATCTTCGTTTTGATCTGCGATTTCAATCATTTCATTGGCAAAAGCATTTCTGGCAAATACCACAGAAAATACTAAATTGTAATATAGCAGAAATGTGATAAATAAAGTAATGATTAAGATAGTAAAAAATAATCTTTCGTTTTGTATTCTAAACTTCTTCACTTTTGTACACATCCTTTCATTTTTTATTCTAATCTGCCATATAAAATTTCCATATATTTAAATACCTTTGAATGCCAATCTTTATCACTTGCATATCTAGTATTAACACCTTTTAAAGTAGGTCCATTATAATACCAAGCAGCTGCTGTTTCATTATCATAAATCTTAGTTCCAGATGGATTTAAATAATATTTTACTAAGGATTTAGCAACGGTTTCAATTCCTTCTGAGTAATTACTAAATTCAAAAGAAGATTCATAAGGTGTGGCATCATAAGAACCGTAACCAAATAAGTTGTGTTTATCATTAGCAATTTGAGAACCACCCCAACCACTTTCATGTATCGCAATAGAGGCTAAGAAAATACCATTGATGTTATATTTTTTTTCTGCATTGTAGAAATTAGTATAATTATTTTGGAATATTTTATTGGTATCGTTTGGAATACCTGTAAATATTTTTTTATAATCATTTAAAGTTAAACCACTTGCCTTGTTCAATTCCATATCAATATTTACTTTAATTAAAATTTTCTGTATTCTATTTTTTTCTGTAATATTAGGAGTAGAATAAGATGAAGTTAGGTTAGAAGTTTTTGTGTAACCTTCTACATTATCAAAAGAAACTTTACACCATTCTTCACTTGGTAATTCTAATAATTTCACATCTAAGCTTTTCTTCACTTCAGCTACATCAGGAGCTACATCATCAGCAGTTTCTTTTAATTTGGCAGTATCAACAAAATACATGGTGTCACCAATATGTACTTTATGTTTTGCTAAAAATTCAGAAGTACCAATATCAATTAATTTAGGAACTGGCTCTACTAATTTTTCCTTATTTAGAATGATTTCTTCGACGAAATTACCATTTTCATAAGTTTTTACAGCAGTTACATTTTCTTTACCAAGACTACCTTCTTGTGTTACAACTTCTTCACTTTTTGGAAGAGTAGGATTATTATTATATTTTGTTTCAAATTCAATTTCACGTTCTTCCACAACTTGTTCTTTTACTCTATCCATATCAGCATTTTCAGAAATGATATTTTGTATGTTTAATCGATGACGATTTAATTCATATTCTGAAATTTCTTCTATGGTTTCTTCTTTTGCATAACTTTGCGTAAAAGAGGTGTTTTTTGGAAATAAAACAGCTAACCCGACAATTAAGATACCACAACCAACTATAATGTGAGATAGTTTCAAATCATAGTCTTTGTAAGCACTATTTGTACGAAAATGAGAAGTGAAATTCTTTTTTGGTACATAGTGTTTTCTATTATGTTTGTTTGTATTAGTAGTTTGTGCTTGCTGTAATTCCTTAAATACATCAGATAAATTTCTGTTATCATGATTATCCAACATAGTTTTTCTCTCTTTCCTAATTTTGCTTAAAATAATACATATTTATTATACAATAAGACTGAAAACTTGTCCATAAAAATAGTAAAAAAAATACTGGTAAAATGAGACAAGATAAAGAAAAGAATAAGCCATAAGCTCATTCTTCCCTTTTCCTCTTCACCAAAAAACATATCAAATTAACACCAACCACTACAATCAGCACCACAACCATAAAACCAACCTTATCACCCGTATTTAAATTATCAGCCAAAAGAGACTCTTTCTTAGTACTTGTCTCCTTTGGTATATACTCATTTTGCTGGCTTGGTACACCTTTTCCCGTTGCATCAGAAGCATCACCAGAATTCCCATAATAAATTGTCTCAAAAGGTCTCTTATTTAAATCTCCCTTTTGTTGGTTATCTGACTTTTGCGTTAAAGAATCTGCTGGTTTGTTATCTTGTGCATCATCTGTTTTTTTATCTAACTCATCATTTGGCTTTTTATTTTGTCCTTCATCTGGCTTTGGGCTTTTGTTTGGTTGCTCATTTGAATTGTTATCCACTTTTTTGGTACTTATACTAATTGTTGTTGTTGAGACATCATCCTCTGTATTGCTATCCAAATAATTTACCACATTTTTCGTATTTATTATCTTCACTTCACTTGATTTTGAACCTAGATTGCTTTCTTGATTCATCCATTTTTGTGTCACACTTAAATCCTTACTTTCCCCTGAAGCCAACTCTACTTCTGTTTCCAAATTTCCTTCTTTATTTATCTTCCAATACTTGGGTAACCCTTCTGGTTGATATCCTTGTGGTATCTCTTCTATTATCTTAGCATTTCCTGCTAATTCTCCTTTATTCGTTACTTTTATCTTATAGTTTATCATTAAACTCGTATTTGCCACTTCATTTGCCTTTAATTCTATTTGAGCTAATCTATTATCTATTATCTTTACCTCTTCCTTCTTTAAACTTATACTCTCAATTATTTTTTCTACCCCTATATTAAAATTTAATTTTCTATAATAATAAATTACCTCTTGCTCCTTTTCTTTTACTTTTCCTTCTGCCTTTTCTGCTATTTCTATATAACCATATCCTTCTATTTCCTTTTTCTCCGTATGATAATCTTTTCCTATTTTATCTGTTATTTCAACCCTTTGTGCAATCTCTTCTTTCGTATCTTTATCCATGTATTTCACAACTACTTTCCCTGGTACCCTGATACTAGTATTCATACTTGCTTCTTTCTCATCCTTTTCTTCTGTCTCATATAACTCAATTCTAGCTTTTACCTGATTCGTCATTTTCTCCTCAGTTAAATCCAAATTTATATAACTTAATTTGATTGCTTTGATCCTATCAATGTTGTAATCCTCTTTGTTTTCTTGTGTATTGATATGAGGTAACGGTTCTTCCCATGTTATCGTTTTTCTTTCTTCATCATAAACACCATCTGCTATGTCCGATTTTTCCAAATCAATTGGATACGGCAAAGTATCTGTTAGAATTACTTTTCCTTCTCCTATATAGTCAGTAATCTTTGACGTTAAATGAATCGTATTTTCTATTTCTTGGTCTTTGGCTTGTATTTCTTCGGTTCCTTCTATCGTTACTTCTGTATTTAAGTCTGTATTCATTAATTTATAGTCATTGGTTATGGTAAAGGTTTGATTGGTTACTTCTTCTTTTTGTGTCTCTGTTTCTGCGATAACTGCCTCTTCGTAGTATTCTAAATCTCCCTTTTCCCTTTCTTTTTGCGTTACTTGGTACGTTATTTTTTCCCCTGCCAAATTATATTTTGGTATTCCTATTTCTTCATAAGTCCAATCATTTTCTGGTGTTAATTCTTTTGTAATCGTTTCCTCTTTTGGCATCTTTTTGACTTCTACCGTTACTTTGCCTGGGCGTTTTTCTTTTCGATTTTCATTATCATTCCATTTTGCCATTACTTTTAAATTTACCTTGTAATCCTGTTTAACAGTCGACCTTACCGTTTTTTCTTGCTTCACAAATTCTTGTCCACCTTTATCCAAATAACCTGTTGGATAATAGGTAGTGGTCTTTCCTACCACTGTATTAATCAAGTCTTTTGTCACATCTTGGTTTTGATAGACAACGCAAATCGGTTTGGTTATCTCTTTTGTATAATCTCCATTCGCAAACGTATCTATACTAGCTATTTCTTCTACCCAAGTTATGGTATGCGTATCTTTTTGATACTTTCCTCCTGCTAATTGAGACTGCTCGATATCGATTTCTGCTGGTAAGGTACTTACGATTTCTAGCTTTGCTTTTCCGATGTAATTTTTTATAGTAGAGGTATATCTAATATGATACACTACCATTCCATTTTCTTTGCTTAATATGGCACTTCCCGTATTATCTTCTACTGGAAGAGGGGTAGCTACTGTATGGGTACTGGTACCTATTTTACTTTGTATGGTTGGTGAGATGAGCTTCCACTCAGCTTGTAAAGTTGCATTAGAAAGAGTAAAGGTATAAGTAGTATCTTCAATGATTCCAGTAGACACTTTCCAGCCTGTAAATTCGTAGCCAGGTCTTGTTGGCTTCTCTATGGTGACGGCTTCCCCATTATGATATCCTGCTAGTTCTGTAACAGTAGTACTTCCCCTCCAAGTTCCTCCATTGGGATTAACTGCTATTTTAAAGGTCGGTAAAGTCACTTTTATCGGGTCACTGGTATTTCCTGCCTTGTCCACTGCCATAATATACGCATATTTCACTCTTTGCAATTCCGATAAGGGTATTTTATTGGAAGTCGTTAGTTGGCTATTACTTTCTGTTATGGTTACACTTTCGGCTGAACTACCTAAATAGCGATACCCTGCTATACCAGAACCTTCTACTTGGGAGGCATTTTTATCATTTCCAGTTAATACAATTTCTTGATTTACAATTTCATTTCTGGTTATGGTTGGTGCTGTATTATCTATGTTATGTACTTTAAAAGTCTGGGTATTCGTATTACCTAAGCCATCTTTAAAATAGATTGTATAATTTTTACTTCCATAAACCTCTTCTGTAAAAGTATGATTTCTACTGTAAGTTGTCCCTGTCTTAGTTGCTAAAACATAATCATTGGTGTTGTTCAGGGCAATTGATACTCCTCCACTTCCTTCTTCTGTTGCCGTAAAAGTAAAATCTTTTGCTTTGGTCCAAGTTTTTGCTGTCTCCGATGCTGATGTAATAGTTGGTGGTTTTTTATCTGTTTTATATACTGTAAATTTTCGCTCCGAACGATTATCTAGGTTGTCTATTGCTGTAATAGTAAACTCTTTTCCAGCTTCGTTTGCTTCTATGTTTGGGGTAAAGGTATAAGACCAATTGTTGTCTGTGACTGTTGTGGAAGCATTGTTAAGGTAAATGTTTCCATCACTATCTTTTAACGTCAATTTTACCGAACTACAAAAGTTTTCTGTTCCTGTTATGGTTAGCTGTTTTTGGGTCGCCCAACCATTTGAGGTGGCTAAATCGTTTTGTTGGATGTTACTATGAATGACAGGTGGCTCTCGGTCAGGGGATAAACCGTTAAAGGAAACCCTAATAAACCTAACAAAATCATTGGAATTTACATAATAGTTGTATAAATAACTCATGGTAGAATATTTTATCTCTTGATTTCCTAACTCTACTTTACCAGTTATAGTCACACTTGTAGCTGTTCTATTTGTTCTTGTATGAGATAATGAAGTACCTCCACGACTAATTAGGTCTAAGAAGCTACCTTCAAAACTACCAGTATTACTTATTGATAAATCATAAGAGAAGTCCAAAGTATTGGATGATAGATAATTTAATACCATATTAGAAATGGTTCCTATATATTTATTACACAGATTACATTTGATATCGCCTTCCTTAGATGTAGCACCCATATGATTTGCTTGAGAATAAACATGACCACAACTAGCACAAGTTCCTAAGTTATCACAAGTAATTTTAGTTCGATCTTCTTTTATACAACTCCCCTCATTTACACTAGCCTTACAAATTTCACAACGTTGACTATGGCTATAATAATTTTCATTTGTAATTAAAGTACTTAAACTATGTTCCCTAGTATTATTAGACTGATAAGAATAACCACAAGAACAAATGTGGATACATTTATTGTTTGGGTGACAAGTTTCACCCATTGTCCAACGTTCTTCATAGACATGTGTCGTCTGATTATATTTTGTTCCACAAATACTACATTCTTCCCAATGATTGGTTTTATCATACTTAGATTCAAGGTAATTACGACATTCATGTTCAACCGTTGATGAATTGTATGTCATTTCAGAACCTACTAATTGCCCATTGGTCTTAAATGCTACTTCTTTTGAATCTCTTCTTGTTTTTGCTGTAAAGATGGAAACATCTTTTACAATAATAGCTATTAACAGCATTAATAAAATTGAAATAATAAAGGATATTAATAAGACCTTTTCACGTTTTTTTCTTTTTTCTTTACCCATTTTTTCTTCACCTTTCCTTTTTTACAGTTGCACCGATTTTTTTGTGTACCATTTTAATTTATGCCTGTATCATAACGGTATTTTCTTTTTATTTCAATGGCATATTTTCCTACTTTTAGTGTGTGCTACTCGTGTATTCTTAGGGATTATGTCAGTTTGGTATATCATAATTATTTTATTAAATTTAGATTTCAATTTTATTACATTTTTGTAATTTTTTACCATTTGTATAAGGGAAAGAAGCATTGTGTTCAAAATCTGTAATGCTTTTTAATAGCAAATGCCACCTAGTGGAAAAATTGCAAAAAAGTCGAAACTTAAAATTATCTTTCTCTTGCAAAATTTGTAAAATAGTATATAATGTAAAAGAAATATAAAAATGAGGAGATGCAACATGCAAGAAGTAGAAGAAAGTATAGGGTACACATTTCAAGATAAAAATCTATTAAAAAAAGCCTTAACACATACATCATATGCCTACGAAAATAAAGTAGAAAGCAATGAAAAATTAGAATTTTTAGGAGACAGTATATTAGAATTTATATCTAGTAAGTATTTATACAAAAACTATCCTAAATTACGAGAAGGAGAAATGACTAAAGTTAGAGCAACTGTAGTTTGTGAAAAAAGTTTATACAAAATAGCCCAAATGCATAATTTTAGTGATTTCTTATATCTTGGGAGATCAGAGAAAAAGACAGGAGGAGAAAAAAGACCTGCCATTTTAGCCGATAGTGTAGAAGCAGTTATTGCAGCTATTTACCTAGATGGTGGAATAGAAGAAGCAGAAAAATTTATAATTGATAATTTAAAAAATGAAATCGAAATAGCAACAAAGCATGTAGGAGATCGAGATTACAAAACAGTATTACAAGAAAAACTACAAGAACATGGAGAAGTAAAAATTGAATATGAAATTACAAAAGAAAAGGGACCTGACCATAACAAGCAATTCGAGGCACAAGTAAGTTGCAATGGAAAAGTTTTAGCAAAAGGAAAAGGAAAAAGCAAAAAAGAAGCCCATATGAGTGCAGCAAAAAAAGCATTAGAAAATTTAAAATAGAAAAGAGAGGTAAAAATATATGAAGAAACAATATATCATACCCATATTTGTACCACATTTAGGATGTCCAAATGATTGCATCTTTTGTAACCAAAAATCAATTAGCGGACAAAAAAAGAACATAACAAAAGAAGAAACAAAAAAAATAATAGATGGCTATCTAAGTAGTATAAAAGAGGAAGAAGCTCAAGTAGAAATTGCTTTTTATGGAGGGAGTTTTACTGCCATAGAGGAAAAATTGCAAGAAGAATTACTAGAGACAGCCTATGAATATATAAAAGAAGGAAAAGTAGAATCCATCCGAGTTTCTACTAGACCAGATTGTATTAATAAAGAAATTCTAAAAAGATTAAAAAAATACAAAGTAAAGACAATCGAACTTGGCGTACAATCAGCCAATGATTATATTTTAAAAAGAGCGAACAGGGGGCATACTTTTGCAGATGTAAAAAAAGCTTCCCGAATGATCCGATGGAATGGATTTAAGTTAGGACATCAAATGATGGTAGGTTTACCAGAGAGTACTAGAATTGATGAAATGAACACAGCCAAAGCACTGATTAAATTAAAACCTAAAATGATAAGAATTTATCCTGTGTTAGTAATAAAAAATACACAATTGGAAAAAGATTACCAAGAAGGCAAATATGATGCCCTACCACTTGTACAAGCAGTTGAAATTTGCAAAGAACTAGTTAGAATGTTTGCCAATAAAAACATCGAAATTATCAGAGTTGGCTTGCAAAATACGGATGAAATAGCTGAGCCAGGAAGCAAAACAAGTGAAGTAGTAGCAGGTCCCTATCATCCAGCTTTTCGACAATTAGTAGAATCTGCTATGTGGTATGATGCCATTGTTAGTAAAATCAAAAAGTTAAATGTAAAAGTAAAAGAAGTAGAAGTTACGGTAAATCCAATGGATGCCAATAATGTGATAGGTCATAAAAAAGAAAACATATTAAAATTAAAGGAGACCTATGATGTGGATTTAATTTTAAAACAAGATGAAGAAATCAAACAAGGCAAGTCAAAAATAGAAATTACAAAAACTTATAATGACTTTTTAGAAGAATAAACATAGATTGCATAAAATCACCAATATATGTAGATACTGCTATAAAGGTGATTTTATTTATGAAAGTGAAAAAATTAATGATTGAATTAATAGGAACTATACTAGGTGCATTTATCATGGCAATAGCAGTATCACTTTTTTTACTACCAAATCAATTATCATCAGGAGGAATAGCTGGAATTGCAACTATAACCTATTACCTATTAAACTTACCAATGGGAATTATGATAATAGCGATCAATGTGCCATTATTTATCTTGGCAATTTTTAAAATAGGAAAAAGTTTTTTCTTTAAATCTATGATAGGAACAATAACACTATCTATATTTATTGATTTTTTAGACAAATTACAGCCTCTAACAAATGATAGATTTTTAGCATGTATTTATGGAGGAATTATTATAGGATTGCGGAACAGCAATTCTTCTTAAAGTGAATTCCTCTACAGGAGGAACAGATTTAGCTAGCTATATTGTAAGAGAGTACAAGCCAACAATTAGTCTAAGTAGATCTATTTTTATTATAGATACTATTATCGTTACTTTAAATGTAATTTTTTTAAGAGAAATTGAAATAGGTTTGTATTCAGCTATTGCAATTTATGTCATGGGAAAAGTAATTGATATTTTATTTGAAGGAATTTATTTTACAAAATTATTATTGATTATATCAGACAAAAATGAAGAAATAGCTAAAGAAATAGGGGATAAAATTAAGAGAGGTACTACTGGAATTTTTGGAAAAGGTATGTATACAAATGAAGATAAGTTGATTTTAATGTGTGCAGCATCAAGGGGAGATATTTCTAAAATAAAAATGATTGCTAGAAAGATAGATCCAGATAGTTTTATTGTTATTACTAATTCTAGAGAAGTTGTTGGATTGGGCTTTAAAAAGACATAAAATAAACTGTTACAGCTCACAGCTTAAATTATTAATCAAATTTATTAGTATTTTTTCTAAAGTGACTCTCAGGCTGCGGACAAACTGTAACTAGAGTAACAGTTTGTAGCCTTGTTGGTCCCCCCGAATTGTCACTTTATAAAAAATATAGTATAATAAATACAGTAAATTAAAGGAGTAACGAATGAAAGAACAAAAAATAATATTAAAAAATATAGATTCATTTGTCTTGAAAGATATTTTTGAATGTGGGCAATGTTTTCGTTGGAATTTGCAAGAAGACGGGAGTTATACAGGTATATTTGGCGAAAATATATTAAATGTAAAACAAGAAAAGAAAAACATTATAATGGAAGGACTATGTAAAGACAAAATCAAAGAGACAATAGAAGAATATTTTGATTTAAAGAGAGATTATAAACAAATAAAAGAAAAATTAGCAAGAATCGACGAAAACATGGAAATGAGTACAAAATACGGACAAGGAATTCGTTTATTAAATCAAGACTTGTGGGAAACGATCCTTTCTTTTATTATTTCTGCAAATAATAATATACCAAGGATTAAGGGAATTATAGAAAGATTATCTCAAACTTATGGGAATCAAATAACTTGGAGAGGAAAGACATATTATACATTCCCATCTGCAGAGCAGTTGAAAGATGTTACCGTAAAAGAATATAGAGATTTAGGACTTGGTTTTAGAGATCAAAGACTATATGAAACAACACAAATGATTGTTGATAAACAAGTGGATTTGAATGCCATGCAAAAAAATCCAGATACTTCTGGAGTGAAAGAACAATTATTGAGTTTATCTGGTGTAGGACCAAAAGTGGCAGATTGCATTTTGTTGTTTTCTACGTTAAAACGATTAGAGGTTTTTCCCATTGATGTATGGGTTAGAAGGGTTATGAATGATTTATATATCCAAGAAGCAAATGAAAAGCAAGTAAGTAAAAAGCAGATTGAAAGGATAGCAACAGAGAAGTTTGGCGATTTAGCAGGCTTAGCCCAACAGTATTTGTTTTATTGGAGAAGAGAAGCGGGATAGAGGGACGTTTTTTAAAATCCACTTCCTTCAAGGCAGGATACCCCTCCTTTGGCTAGCAAGGCTTATCCCTTATTTTGCCTTACTAATTTACCATTTAAAAATACAAAAAATAAAAGTATAAAAATTAAAAAATACGAATGGAAAGTAATTGAACTAGAACTTTTTTATTAATTTTATGGAAATAGTTCACGCTTGACGTGAAAGGGTGCCATAAAATTAATTTAAAAGTTCTGTGAAAATTAGCTTGACCGAGAATTTTTTAATTTTTATACTTTTATTTTTTGTAATCTGAAAAGTGTCAAATAATAAGGCAAAATAAGGGATAAGCCTTGCTAGCCAAAGGAGGGGTATCCTGTCTTGAAGGAAGTGGATTTTAAGGAACCTCTCTTTATTTTGCTTGCTATTTTTGGAGAATTTGTATAAAATAGAGGGGAAAAAAGGAGGAAACAATGGGACTACGAATCATATATGGTAAGCCAGGGAGCGGAAAAAGTGAGTATTGCTTTCGCGAAATAGCTAACCAACTGGAAAAAAAAGATAAAATATATATGATTACACCAGAGCAGTTTTCATTTACAGCTGAAACAAAGCTAATGGAAACGGTTGCGTCTCATGCTGTCATAAATGCTGAAGTAGTAACATTAAGCAGAATGGCATATAGAGTTTTAAGCGAAGTAGGAGGAAGTAGTAAGACACATCTATCCAAACAAGGGAAAGCAATGCTAATTTATGCCATTTTAAATCAACACAAAAAAGAGCTGAAGTTTCTAGGAAAATCAGATGAAAATATAGAATTAAGCATGACAGCCATAACAGAATTCAAAAAGCACGGCATTATGGTTCAAGACTTACAACAAGAAGCGGAAAAAATAGAAGATAGCTACTTGCGAGCTAAATTACAAGACATGGCTCTTATTTATCAAAAATTTCAAGAACAAATAGAAGAAAAATACATAGAAGAAACAGACCTTTTAACCATACTGGCTGAGAAAATTGAAGAAACCAATTTGATCCAAAACAGTATCATTTATTTGGATGAATTTGCAGGTTTTACGAAACAAGAATATGAAGTCATTAGGAAATTTGTGAAACTAGCCAAACAAGTAAATATCACAATTTGTACAGATGACCTAAACATAAATACCAATCCAGATCAAGATATCTTTTATTCCAACAAAACTACCCTTGTTAAAATTTGGAATATGGTAAATGAAAACCATTTTACATTAGAAAAACCAGTTCATTTACAAAACCAATATCGTTTTCAGACACAAGAGTTACACTATTTAAGTGAAAATATGCACAATCACAAATCCACAAAATATCAAAAAAATGTGGAAAACATAGAGCTATTTTTGGCACAAAATCCTTATTCAGAAATAGAAAACATAGCCAAACAAATTACAAAATTAATCAAAAATAAAAACATGAGATATAAAGATATCGCTGTTATTACCAAAAATATAGAAAATTATGCTTCTTTGGTAAGAGCTATTTTCCCAAAATACAACATACCAGTATTTATAGATGAAAAAAGAGATGTCAGTCAAAATATTGTGGTACAATATGTACTTTCTATATTAGAAGTGATGCATAAAAATTTTTCATCCGAAGCGGTTTTTAACTATCTAAAACTAGGTTTTTCTGAGATAGAAAAAGATGAGATATTTGAATTAGAAAATTACTGTAATAAATGGGGGATTAAGCAAAATAAATGGAAAAAAGATTTTATCTATGAAGCAGAAAAAGAAGAAAAAAAGCAAAAAGTAGAAAGATATAATGAACTAAGAAAGCAAATTATAGAACCCTTATTAACATTAAAAGAAAGAATGAATCAAAATAAAACAGTAGAAAATATAACAAAATGTTTATATTGTTTTTTACAAGAACAGAAAATAGAAGAAAAGATAGCTGATAAAGTACATAAATTAGAGGGAAAATTGTTGCTAGAGCTAGCCAAAGAATATGTGATGAGTTATAAAATTATACTAGATTTATTGGATGAAATGATTTTAGTATTTGGAGAAGATCCATCTACCATTGACCGATATAGTAAAATATTAAAAATTGGGTTGAAAAATAGTGAGTTAGGTAAAATTCCGGGAACACAAGATCAAGTGACATTTGGAGATATTGATAGGTCAAGAAGTCATAAAGTGAAAACCGTATTTATCATCGGTCTAAATGATGGAAGTTTCCCAAGTGTCAATAAAGGGGAAGGTTTTTTCGATGATGCAGATCGAGAAAAATTAAGACAAGATGGTATTGAATTAGCAAAAGGAACATTAGATCAATTATATGAAGATAATTTTAATATTTACAAAGCTTTTACCACAGCAGAAAATAAAATTTATCTATCTTATACTTCTTCCGATCAAGAGGGAAAATCGTTAAGACCATCTGTGTTAATTCACAAAATAAAAAAATTATATCCAAACATACAAGAAAAAAGCGACATGGTTCATAAAGAATATGAAATGGTCAATGAGCAAGTCACTTATGAACAATTGCTCGAAAATATAGCTAAATTAAGGGATAGAGAAGATATTTCTAACATTTGGTATTCGATTTATCAATACTATAAACAAAAAGCTGACTGGCAAACAAGGCTACAAGATGATTTACAGGGATTAACTTATACCAATTTACCACAAGCTATTAAAAAAGAGAATATAGACAAACTATATGGAAATACATTAAATACTAGCGTATCAAGGTTAGAGAAATATAGAAGTTGTGCTTTTTCTTATTATTTGCAATATGGGCTAAAATTAAAAGAAAAAGAAAATCTAAAAATACATACTTTTGAGACAGGTTCTTTTATGCATGAGACAATAGATGAATTTTTTGAACAAGTAAGAGAACAAGGATTGAAATTAGCAGAAATAGAAGATCAGCAAATCAGTCAAATGGTTTCAGATATGATTGACCAAAACTTGCAATTAAGTAAAAATTTCATTTTTACTTCAACAGCAAAGTACAAAGTACTTGTCAAAAGACTAAAAAGAATTGTCAGTAAAGCCTTGAAGTATATTATAGAAACCTTGATTTATAGTGACTTTTCAATAGAAGGAACAGAAGTCGAATTTGGCAAAAAAGGAAGGTATCAACCCATTATATTAACTTTAGAAGATGGAAAAAGAGTAGAAATTACGGGTAAAATTGACCGAATTGATACAGCTATGCGGAGAAGATGGGAAATATATAAGAATTATTGATTACAAATCTTCTAGCAAAAATATTGATTTAAATGAGGTATATGCAGGACTTCAAATTCAGTTATTAACGTATTCAGATGCCATCTGTAAAGAAGAAGATATCATGCCAGCTGGAATTTTCTATTTTTCTTTATTAGAGCAAATGATCAAAGCAGATAAAAAGATTTCAGAAGCAGAGATTGAAGAATTAATTAGAAAAAATTTCAGAATGAAGGGACTTATTTTAGCCGATGTCAAAATAATTAAAATGAATGATCATACCTTGACATCTGGTAGTTCAAAATTAGTACCAGCAGCAATTACGGCATCTGGTAGTGTAAATGAGAAATGGACCAATGGCGTTGCCAAAGAGGAATTCAAGGTTTTGCAAGATTATATCGATTTTATCATAAAACAAATAGCTAAGGAAATTTTAAGTGGTAGGATTGATTTAAAACCATATAATAAAAATGGCAAAAAACCATGCGAGTATTGTGAGTATAAGGCAATTTGTGGCTTTAATACGAAGCAAAAAAATAATTCATATCATTATATTGACAAAAAGTCAAAAGATGATATGATACAGAAGATGAAAGAAAAACTAAAGGAGTAACAAATGGACGAAGTTAGTAAAGTACAAATGAGAAAACGAAATATGAAATTATTTCCAGCTTATAAAACATTAAGTTGGGACTATATCTTTTTCTACACAATTAATTTTTTATTTTTAACACAAGTAAAAAACATTAATCCAGCAGATGTTGTATTAATTGATTCTTTTTACTATTTATTTACTATGTTTTCACAAATACCAGCCACTTTTATCATAGAATTTTTAGGAAGAAAAAATAGTATCATTTTGGGAAATATTTTGAGTTGTGCGTATATGGTGGTCATTATATTTAGTAATCATTTATTTTATCTGATTATTGCTGAAATGCTATGTGCCATTTCTTTTGCCATCAAAGAGAGTGCAGAGCCAAGTTTGCTAAATGAATCTATACCACCAACAAAACTGAAAAGTAAAATATTTGCTAAAATAAATGAAAAAGGAATGTCAAGATATTATATAATAAATGCTATTTCTACTATTGTAGCGGGAATTTTATATGAAGTAAATGCCTATATTCCGATTTTGTTATCATTAGCTACTTTAATAATTGTTACTTTTATGGCAACACTTTTTATAGAACCAGTCAAAAAAACAAAGAAAAAGAAAGTTGAAAGTGTAGGTCAGTTAAAAGAGATAGGAGAAGCCTTCAAATTTGTGCTACAATCAGAGAGAGTAAAAAGTCTTATTCTATTTTCTGCTGTTATGAAAGGAATATTGAGTATATTATCTAATTATGAAATTAGTATGTTAGAAGATTTAGAAATACCAGCTAGTTATTTAGGAATTTTATTTGCGGTATTAGGAATTATAGCTGGAATCGCTACCAAAAAACAAGAGAAATTTCATCATAAATTACGAAATAGATCACTTTCTGTACTAGCATTTGCGATAATAGGATCTTGTATTTTAGCAGGAATAGCAGGAGTGTTAGCAAAACAATATCAAATAGTCATATGTCTGGTTGTTGCATTTTATATGGTCAAATATATTTTTTCAGCTATGTATGACCCTTTAATAGAAAGGTACATGAGTAATTTTACGAATGAAGAGATTGATACGAAGATTTTTACAGCTAATAACTTTTTAAGAGGGATTGCTAGTGCAATAGGTGGTTTTTTAGGTTTTTTTTTATTAGAGAGAATGGAAACTGCTTATTGTATGATAATAATTGGTTTTATTTTTGCTATATTAATGATATTAGTGAGCAAATTTATGAAAACTAGAGTGGGATTAAAGCCAGAGGAATATTCAAAAGAAGAGATAAAATATGATAAAATCAAGAAAATAGTTAAAACATGATTTTTTCCTCCGTACCTAAAGGTATTACTTATCTGTAAGCTCGCTTAATGCTCGCACAGCTAAGGGCATCCCCAAAATCATGATAAGGAGAGATGACAAATGGATTTATCAAATGCAAATGTAATACATATCCAAAAAAATGGTGTACAGTATTTACAATTTAGGAAATTGTTAGAATACCAAGATATCATTCATCATGCTTATAGTCTAGGCATTGATAAAAATTATCGAACTGCTAGAGCGAATAAAGAAAAGTTAGAGGAAGAAGATTATCAAAAAGCATTGACAGATTACAGGGAGTTATGCCAATCCATCGATTCCAAGCCAGAACATTTAGTGAAAACAAATCAAGCACATACCGATCAAGTTCAAGTGGTAAAAGAAAAAATTAATTGTGATAAGCCAGATTTTAATTTACAACAATATGACAAAACAGATGGATTAATTACAAACCAAAAAGATATTATGTTAGCAACAACCAATGCAGACTGTATTTTATTACTGTTTTTTGACCCAATCCAAAAGGTAATAGCCAATACACATTCTGGCTGGAGGGGAAGCTTACAAAGAATTTCTGTAAAGACCATAAAAAGAATGAAAGAAGAATTTAATTGTAAGCCAGAAAATATGATATGTTGCATTTGCCCTAGTATACGAAAATGTCATTTTGAAGTAGAGAGAGAAGTAAAAGAAGGCTTTGAAAAACAGTTTCGAGATTTAGAAAATATAACTGAAATCATAGAAGAAACAAAGATTAACCAAAAATGGCATATCGATACTGTAAAAATCAATCAAATGATTTTGCAAAAAGAAGGACTAAGACCAGAAAATATCATAGATAGTGGAATTTGTAGTGTGTGTCACTCGGATTTCATTCATTCTTATCGAGTGGAAAAACAAGGTTATGGACTTAATACTGCATTAATTGAATTAAAATGAGACAAGAGGGACAGGTCTTTTTGTTTCAAAAGGAGAATTATAATGAGTACGAAAGAAGAAACACAAAAAATGAGAAAAGTAAATATGAGAATTTTTCCAACCTATAAAAAATTAGCGTGGGATTATTTATTTTTTTATACCATAGACTTTTTGTTTTTAACCCAAATAAAAGGGATTAGTGCAGCAGATGTTGTGCTAAAAAGTACATTTTATGCCTTTTTTAGTATTATTATGCAAATTCCAGCTAATATTATTGTAGAGTTTTTAGGAAGAAGAAATAGTATCATTTTAGGAAATGTTTTAAACTGTTTTTACATGATAATCGTAATGTTAAGTCGAAATTTATTGGATTTAATATTTGCAGAATTGATATCAGCAATTGCATTTTCGATTAAAAATATTGCAGAACCAAGTTTACTGAATGAATCCATACCACCTTCAAGATATAAAAGTAAAATATACTCAAAAATAAGTGCAAAAGGGGCAGGAGGATATTATGTCTTTAATGCTATATCAACTGTATTAGCAGGTTATTTATTTACGATAAATGGGTATTTACCAGTAATATGTTCACTAGTTATTTTGGTGATAGTGGTTATTTTATCAATTGGATTTATGGAGCCAATTCAGAAAAAGAAAAAAAGCGCTAATAAAATGTTAGGAACGGAACAATTAAAGGATATAAAAGAAGGATTTGTTTATGTTCTAAAATCAGAAAGGCTAAAAGCACTCATACTATGCGCTTCATTAATTGTTTCCTTATTAAATATTTTGGGTAATTATCATGTCAGTCTATTAGAAGAATTAAAAATATCTTCGGTAATGATTGGAATTGTAACTGCTGTGGGAAATTACATAAGTTCTTTTGCTTCTAAAAAGCAAGAGATGTTCCATCGTAGATTAAAAAATAAATTTTTAATTACCGTTGCTATGATCCTTTCAATTAGTACCATCCTAGCAGGAATCTGTGGATTGAAAGCAGAAGAATATGTTGTATTATTAGGAATTATTGTTATAACAAATGTGATTTTTAGATTTGCAAATGGAATGTATTATACGATCATTGACAGATATTTAAGGAATTTTACCAGCAAAGAAATCGATACTAAAATATTTGCTGCTAATAACTTATTTTGTGGAGTGGCTAGAGTAATAGGAGGATTATTTGCTTCCTTCTTATTGGATAAAATGACGACATCTTACTGTATGATTATTATTGGTTTTATTTTTACAATCGTTTTTATTTTAACGAAAAGATATATGAGTAGTCGAGTAGGACTAAGACCAGAAGAATATTCAAAAGAAGAAACGAAATATGATGAGCAAAAGAAATTAGAAAAAGGATCGTCCTAATGGCACTGATAGGAAATTGCCAAAAAGGATCGTCCCTAATGGCAAAAAAGGAGAGTGAAAAAAATGCTTCCAACCAAATTAAAAATAGGTGATACAATTGGAGTGGTAGCACCGTCTAATCCGATCATAGGGCATAATATAGAAGAATTAGAAAGAGCAAAAGAGATCGTTCAAAAAAGTGGATTTAAGATAAAGTTTTCTAAGCATATATTTTCTAATACAAATGGTTATAGTAACACAGCCAAAGAGAAGGCAGAGGATTTAAATGAAATGTTTCAAGACCAAGAAGTGAAAATGATTTGGTGTGCCAAAGGAGGAAATAATTCTAATACAACATTTGAATTTTTAGATTATGATTTAATCAAGCGAAATCCTAAAATTTTGTGTGGTTATAGCGATATTACCTCCCTTACTAATGTAATTCATGCCAAAACGGGATTAGTCACATTTAGTGGAACCAACTTTAAAACCATTGCAACAGATGAAACAGATTATAGTTATCAAGAAGCTTGGAAAAGATTTGTGGAAGGAAGTCTAGAAATAGGAAAAGAAGATGAAGAATATGTGACAATTCAAGAAGGACAAGCAGAAGCAGAATTAATTGGTGGAAATTTAAATTGTTTACACAGTTTAGTAAATGGAAGATATCAAGTAAATTTTAGGAATAAAATATTGTTTATAGAAGATTTAGGCATTGAATCTAACCCAGCTATGA
Source organism: uncultured Clostridium sp. (assembly GCA_947567695.1). Lineage (GTDB taxonomy): Bacteria > Bacillota > Clostridia > TANB77 > CAG-508 > CAG-269. The sequence continues at coordinate 36,965 of CANONT010000006.1, read as the reverse complement.
TAAGCCATTTCCTAGCACATATGAAACAAAACGGGGTATTTAATCAAATAAAAGGAATGTGGATTGGAAATTATCAACATGAAAGTAATATCACGTTAGAGCAAATCGTATTAGACATATTAGAAGAAAAATGTGGGTTTCCAATCATTAAATCCAATCATTTTGGACACATCGAAACCAAAACGGTTATACCAATTGGAACCAAAGCAAGAATAGATACAAACCAAAGCGAAAAAATAAAATTAATCGAACAATGTGTAAAATAGAAAAATAGGAAAGTAGAAAAGGAGTGGCGAGTTTGGGACAGGCACAAAGTAACCATAACCCAATATTTGAAACTTGGGAAGAATTAGAAGAATCAATTGTTAATTGTAATAAGTGTAAGTTGTGTAAAACAAGGCAAAATATTGTGTTTGGAGTAGGAAATAAGAAAGCAAAAATCATGTTTATTGGGGAAGGACCAGGTGCTGATGAGGATAGACTTCGGAGAACCATTTGTGGGAAGGGCTGGTAAATTGATGGATATGGCTTTTCAGACGGTTGGCATCAAAAGAGAAGATGTATATATTGCAAATATCGTGAAATGTAGACCACCAGCTAACCGTAATCCAGAAGAAGATGAGGCTTTTGCTTGTATGGATTATTTAAGGAATCAGGTTATTTTGGTACAACCTGAGATTGTTGTGTTGCTTCGGTAGTGTGGCTCTTAAAAATATCTTGGGAAAAGAGTATGGAATAACAGCTTCTCGAGGTAAGTGGATAGAAAGGAAAGGGATTCATTATATGCCAACTTGGCATCCTGCTGCTTTACTTCGTGATGATACGAAGAAGATTGATTTTATTCAGGATTTAAAATTGGTGCTAGATAAATGTTAGGACATAACTATTATATTTGTTACTTCATAAAAAATATAATAAACTTTTATAGAACTTTAAATTTATTGCACGGTATAGTCAGCAATTGACACCCAGAAAGATCTATAATAGAATACTAAAAAATCACAAACTAAATTATATAACTTTGGAGGAATGAAATAAGAATGGAAGAAATAAACGAAAAATCGAATTATTGTTTAAATTGCAAAACAAAGCCATGTTCACTTAAAGGTTGCCCATTAGGAAATCATATTCCTCAATTTATTGAGCAAATCAAGCAAGGTGATTACCAAAAAGCATATGAAATATTATCAGAAACAACCGTATTGCCAGGCATTTGTGGAAGGATATGTCCACATCAAAAGCAGTGCCAGGGCTCCTGTGTAAGAGGGATAAAAGGAGAATCTGTTTCAATTGGTGATTTAGAAGCTTTTGTATTTAATTCAGTCATCGACGAAAGGGATAGTTTGCTAAACTGTTACGCAGAAGAGATTTATAAAAATAAAACAAACAAGAAAGTAGCAGTGATAGGAGGAGGACCAGCAGGGCTAACAGCAAGTGCTTTTTTAGCCAAAAGAGGAATACAAGTGACTATATATGAAAAATATGATTATTTAGGGGGATTATTAGTCCATGGCATTCCTGAGTTTAGATTGCCAAAGGAAATTGTACAAAAGTCTATCGATAAGATTTTGCAACTAGGAATTAAAGTAAAGTATAAGCAACAGTTAGGAAAAAATCTTTTTTTGAAAGATTTAGAAAATCAATATGATGCTATTTTTTTAAGTTTTGGAGCAAATCAATCTACTAAAATGGGGGTAGAAGGCGAAGGTTTAGAAAATGTTTTTGGTGGAAATGAGTTGTTAGAATATAATTTACACCCAGATTACAAAGATAAGATAGTAGCTGTAGTTGGTGGCGGAAATGTAGCAATGGATTGTGCTAGGACAATTAAAAGGTTAGGAGCAAAAGAGGTAAAAGTGATTTATCGAAGAGCTAGGAAACAGATGCCAGCCGAAGATAAAGAAGTAGAAGAAGCTGAGAAAGAAGGTGTTGAGTTTCTATTCCAAAACAATATTGTAAGAATTAAAGGAAAAAATAAAGTAGAAAAAGTTGAGTTAATTAAGACTCAATTAGTGCAAAAAGAAAAGGATACTAGATTAGTACCTATTAATGTGGAAGGTAGTAATTATGAGATAAAAGCAGACAATATTGTAATGGCACTTGGATCTCAAGTAGAACCTTATGTGAAAGAATTGGGATTACAAACGAATCAGTGGGGAAATATTCAAATTAACGAAAATTATCAAACTTCTAATCCCAAAATCTATGCTGGTGGCGATTTAGCAGGTGTAAAGGCAACTGTAGCTTGGGCAGCATATTCTGGAAGAGAAGCAGCAAAACAGATCAGTGAAAGAATATAACAAGAATTAAATAAAAGTTTATTCTACTTTTGCAAAGTAACAGTCGTATGAGGTTACTAATAAAAATAGAATAAACTTTTTAATATGGCATATTTTCTTCTTCAGCTGATGTTCCAAAGATGAGTTTTTTCAATGTCTTAATAACACGGATCAATACATTTTCTTTTTTCGTAACTACTTTAAGAGCTGTCTCAAATTGTCCGTTTTCTAATAAATTGTATTTATGTTCTAGTTCTTCCATCTTGGCAACATAGTAATCATTGAAAAAAGTATATCCATCGGTAAATCCAATAAAATCTCTAAAGGTATATAATTTTTTTCGGTATTTTTCGATGCCTTCTAAATCTACAATTCTATTAAAAGCAGTATTGAAATAACTGGAAATGATAAGATTTTGGGTTCTCATAAAGATTAGAGTTATTTCATTTTTTAATTCATCTATTTTTTTAATCATGCCATCTACTTTTTTATTTCTATCATCCATTTGAGCAATTTTATTATTTAATTTAATGATATCTTCTTCATGATAAAGAATATCATCAATAGCATTTTGAACAGCCATAAAAACTTTGGGAGATGTCAATTCAGAAAATACTTTTTTAAAATGATCATTGCTATTTAAGGTACTTTCAAATAAAACATCTTCACCAGTAATATAAGCTAATTGATTTACTAAACAACATTCTAAAGGATAATAAGAAGGACTTGTTGTTTCAAAGCTAATGCCAAAATATTTTACATATTCTTTGGGAATAGCATTGATTTTGGATGCCATCAATTGAACAGCAGCTTCATTTAGACCTAACCCATATACTTTGAATTCTGTATAGTCACAAAGTCCCATTTTTATCAGGTAATTTCTTTTATCTTTTACTTCTTGCATGTAGTGAATACATTCATGAATAGCAAACTCTTCTAAGTCCTCATCTGCAATGTGTTCGTTAAAATAAATAGAAGTATTTTTATAAAAATATTTTGCTTCTGCCATTCCTTCGGGCATTTTTGCTCGATACATATTTAATCTGGATAATTGAATGAATAATTCATTTTGATTGAGACCATATTCAGGAAAGGCTTCGCAAATCTTTTGTGATATATTTCGTGCTATTGAATTAATTTTTAGGGTGTTTAGCGTTTCTACTACTTCAATTCCGTCTCTTTTTAAATCTGTTTCTATACTCATAGACTATTCTCCTTAGTACAATCTAAGCTTATTATACTATAAAAATAAGGGGAATGTGTTTCAGGAATATTAAATGTTATTTACAGTTTTATGACAGAAAGTAATAGTAAAAAGAAGGAAAGTAGTAAAAAAGTCGAAATTTGTCTATAGATTTTTCTTGACATATTAGTTCTAGCTATGTATAATAATAATACAATTAATTGTAAAAAATGCGAAAGGAGGGAAATGTATGGATGATCCTGCAAAAAATGAAATATTAGCCGCTATTGAAAATGTTAATGTAAAGATCGATCTTATGCAAGAACAGGTATCAAAAATACCAAAAATGCAACAAGACATAGCAAAAATACCAGAAATGCAACAAGACATAAGAAATATCAGTAGAAGTGTCGCAATCATTGAGCATGAACATGGAGACAAATTAAAAGCATTATTGGATGGTTTTACTGCCAATACCGAGAAAATAGAAACACATCAAGAAAAAATTAGCTTTTGCGAAAAAAAACTTGAAAACCATGATATAGAAATTGACTATTTAACAAACAAAGTTCAAGGTCTATAAAAGCCTATTAGAACTTAGATAGCATAGTCATAATAGGCTTTTATATATTATTTCACAACAATATTATAAATCTTATTTTTTACATAAATTTCTTTTATAATTGTCTTTCCCTCTAATTTAGAATCAATTACTTCGTGAACTTTTTGTTTCACAATAGTTTCCTTCTCATCTGGAATGATTTGAATCGTCGCTTTTAATTTACCATTAAACTGAATTGGTAAGGTTATTTCATCGGCAATTGTTTTTTCTTCATCATATTCAGGCCATTTTTCATAGGTAATCGTATCAGTATGTCCTAACAGATTCCATAATTCTTCTGTTATATGAGGTGCAACAGGATTTAATAATTTTAGAAATCCTTCTGCGTAAGAACGAGGGAAAAGATCCTCTTTATTTACGGTATTGATAAAAATCATCATTTGTGATATAGCAGTATTATAATTCATAGTTTCATAATCGTTTGACACTTTTTTTACAGCGAAATGATAAGCTCTTTCAAGATTTGGATTTACTTCATCTTTTATTTTTTCTGATTCAGTATATAATCGCCAAACTCTATCTAAAAATTTCTTAGAACCATCAATTCCATTTGGATCCCATGGCTTGGCAGCATCAATTGGTCCCATAAACATTTCATAAACTCTTAAACTATCAGCACCATATTGTTCTATCATATCATCAGGATTGATAACATTTCCTTTTGATTTACTCATTTTTTCACCATTTGTACCTAAAATCATACCTTGATGACGAAGTTTGGCAAATGGCTCTTTAACAGGAACAACTCCTTTTTGGTACAAATATTGATTCCAAAATCTAGAATATAATAAATGTCCAACAGCATGTTCTGGACCACCTACATATAAATCAACAGGTAACCAGTATTCTAACAATTTTTTATTCGCCAATTCATCTTGGTTTTTAGGATCGATATATCTTAAAAAATACCAACTCGAACCAGCTGCTCCTGGCATGGTACTAGTTTCTCGTTTAGCTGTCTGGTTTTCCCATTTTGTATTTACCCAGTCAGTTGCTTGATCCAAAGGAGAGGCACCAGCTTTGGATGGAGCATAATCTTCTAATTCAGGTAGAACCAAAGGTAAGTCGCTATCTGCCAATGCTTTCATTTCATCATCTACATACACAATTGGAATAGGTTCCCCCCAATAACGTTGTCTAGCAAAAATCCACTCACGAAGTTTATAATTTACCTTTTTGGTACCGATTTTATTTTCTTGTAACCAAGCAATCATTTTATGAATTGCCTCTTGCTTTCCTAAACCATTTAAGAAGTCAGAATTGATATGAGTTCCATCTTCTGTAAAGGCCTCTTTGGAAATATCGCCACCTTCTAAAACAGGAATAATCTCAATATTAAATTTAGTAGCAAATTCATAATCTCTTTGGTCATGGGCAGGAACAGCCATAATACATCCTGTTCCATAAGTTGCTAAGACATAGTCAGAAATCCAAATAGGAATTTCTTTTCCATTGACTGGATTGATCGCATAGGCACCTGTAAATACACCAGTTTTATCTTTGTTTAATTCAGTTCTTTCTAAGTCAGATTTACTAGCAGCTAATTTTTTATATGCATCAACTGCTTGTTGACAGTCAGGTGTAGTAATTTGCCCTACTAATTCTAATTCTGGTGCTAATACACAGTAAGTGGCACCAAATAGAGTATCTGGTCTGGTTGTAAATACGGTAAATTGCAAATCATTGCTATTTGCTACTTTGAAGGTAACTTCAGCACCTTCACTACGACCAATCCAATTTCTCTGGATTTCTTTGGTAGATTCAGGCCAATCAATTTCTTCTAAACCGTCTAATAAAATGTCAGCATATTGAGGAATGTCTAAAACCCATTGCTTCATATTCTTACGAACAACAGGGAATCCACCTCTTTCACTTTTTCCATTAATGACTTCATCATTGGATAGAACGCAACCTAATTCTTCACACCAGTTAACAGGCATTTCTACTAATTTAGCTAGTCCATCTTGGTATAATTGTTTGAAAATCCATTGTGTCCATTTATAATAATCTGGATCACATGTAGAAATTTCTTTGTCCCAATCAAAAGAAAGCCCAAGCATTTTTAATTGCCTTTTAAAAGTTGCTATATTACTAGCTGTAAAGCCAGCTGGGTGATTTCCTGTTTTGATGGCATATTGTTCTGCTGGTAAACCAAAAGCATCCCAACCCATTGGATGTAACACATTATATCCTTGCATTCTCTTCATTCTGGACACAATGTCAGTTGCTGTGTACCCTTCTGGGTGTCCTACATGTAGACCTTGACCAGATGGATAAGGAAACATGTCTAAGGCATAGAATTTTGGCTTTGAAAAGTCCCATACATCTGTGTAAAAGGTTTTATTTTCGTCCCAGTATTTTTGCCATTTTTGTTCGATTTCATTAAATTTGTATTCCATAAATTGAATCTCCTTCCACTTTTTACTTAACTTTGCCTATTATATAACAAAATTCTTAGGGATTCAAGCAAAATGTGATTAAGTTTTATATTATAACTTAAATCTAAATAGGATTGAATTTAAATCACAAAAATGATACAATGCAAAGCGAAAGGGATGAATTATAAGGATGATAAATATAGAAAATGCTAAAAAAGAGTTAGTCAATCATGTTAACCAATTACAGATTGATAATCCAAGAGTACAGATGAAGGTAGGACATATTATGAGGGTAGCAGAAAATTGTAAGAAGTTAGCAATTCATTTGAAATTAACAGAGGAGCAAATTCAATTAGCAGAATTAATTGGATTACTGCATGATATAGGAAGATTTGAACAATATCAAATAGCAGACAAAAGCCAAAAGAAAAATTTTGATCATGGAGAAGCAGGTGTAGATGTTTTAAAAAAAGATAATTACATTAGAAAATTCATAAAAGAAAGTTCTTATGATGAAATTATTTTTACAGCAGTATACGAACATAATAAATACCAGCTTTCAGAAGGGTTGCCACAAGATCAAGAGCTATTTTGCAAAATCATAAGAGATGCTGATAAATTAGATTTGATCTATGAAGGGGCAGTCATCTATTGGGAACAACCAGAAAGAGTGAAGCAGGTAGAAGAAGGAAGATTATCTAAAAAAATGCTAGAAAATGTTTATCAGAAGAAATTAGCAGATAGTAGATATAGCATTAGCGAAACAGATCAAGTTTTGCGTTTTGCTTCTTATGTTTTTGATATTAATTTTCCTTATAGTTTTAACGTTTTAAAAGACAATGGTTATGTTAGTAAAATGATTGATAAGTTTCATTATCAACTGCCAGAAACGAGAGATGAAATGAGGAAAGTAAAAAAAATAGTGAATGAATTTATTGTAAATTCTACGCATTAACAAAGATAAAGTAGTAATAAGAGAGGAAAGGAAACGTAGAAAAATTGGGTAAAAAATTATTAATAACAGAGAAACCATCAGTGGCTATGGAATTTGCAAAAGCATTAAAAATAACAACCAATCGAAAAAATGGTTACTTAGAGTCAAATGACTGGATTATTACATGGTGTGTAGGGCATTTGGTGACAATGAGTTATCCTGACAAATATGATGAAAAATTGAAATTATGGCGATTAGAAACTCTTCCCTTTATTCCAGAAGATTGGAAATATGAGATTATTCCAGCAGTGCAAAATCAATTTAATATTGTAAAAGAATTAATGCAAAGAGAAGACATTGAAGAGATTTATAATGCAGGTGACTCTGGACGTGAAGGAGAATATATCCAAAGATTAGTATTTATGATGGCAAAACCAAATCCGAATGCCAAGATGAAAAGAGTATGGATTGATTCCCAAACAGAGGAAGAAATCACAAGGGGAATTCAAGAAGCGAAAGATTTATCCGAATATGATAGCTTATCGGATAGTGCTTATTTAAGAGCGAAAGAGGATTATTTAATTGGTATTAACTTTTCCCGCTTATTATCTATTATTTATGGAAGACAATTAGCTAAAAGTATGAAGGAAGAAAGAGCATCTATATCAGTAGGTAGAGTCATGACCTGTGTATTAGGAATGATTGTAGAAAGAGAAAGGGAAATCAGGAATTTTGTTAAAACAAAATATTATAAAATTTTAGGAGAATTTGGAGATGAAACAGCCTCTTTTAAAGCAGAATGGAAAGTAAATGAAAAATCAGAGATGTTTGAATCAACCAAGTTATATAATGAAACAGGATTTAAAAAAGAAGAAGATGCCAAAGAATTTATAGCAAGTTTAACAGGAAAGGAAGCAACGATTACAGCTTTAAAAAAATCGAAACAAAAAGAAAATGCTCCTCTTTTGTTCAATTTAGCAGAAATTCAAAATGAATGCACTAAAAGATTTAAAATCAAACCAGATCAGACATTAGAGATCATACAGAATTTATATGAGAAAAAATTAGTAACCTACCCAAGAACCGATGCAAGAGTACTTTCGACAGCTGTTGCGAAGGAAATATCTAAAAATTTAAATGGAATAGCAAGAGGTTATAAAGATAATGAAATACAAGGTTATATCAAAAAAATGGTAGATGAAAAATATGCGACTAATTTGATTAAAACCAAATATGTGAATGATAGCAAAATTACAGATCACTATGCCATTACACCAACTGGACAAGGATATGAAAATTACAATCAGTTACCAGAGTTACAAAAACAAGTGTATAAGGTTATTGTTAAAAGGTTTTTAGCTATTTTTTATCCACCAGCTGAATATAGCAAAATACAAGTAACAGTTAATATTAAAGAGGAAATGTTTCATTGCAGTGGAAAAGTTTGTGTGAAACAAGGATTTTTAGAAATCTTAAAACCAATGGAAAAAGGAGATAAGAAATCCACAGAAAGTACCAAAACTGTGGAAAACAACACAGAAAAAACAGCAAATGATAGTGATAAAAATGAAGAAAATAACAAGCAAGATAACAATAACTTGGAGATTTTAAAGAATTTAAAAAAAGGTCAAAATATTGAAGTTAAAAATTTTGAAATAAAAGATGCAGAAACTTCTCCACCAAGTAGATACAATTCAGGCTCCATTATTTTAGCGATGGAAAATGCAGGAAAATTAATTGAGGAAGAAGAACTAAGAGAACAAATTAAGGGGGCTGGAATTGGAACCAGTGCAACAAGAGCAGAAATTATGAAAAAATTAGAAAAAATTAAATACATAGAAGTAAATAATAAAACACAAATTATTACTCCATCAGAAAAAGGGGAAAGAATTTATGATATTGTATATCGCTCTATGCCAGATATGTTGAATCCTAAGCTTACAGCTAGTTGGGAAAAAGGTTTGGATTTGGTGGCTAAGAAGGAGATTGAACCAGAGGAGTTTATGACAAAGTTGAAAAATTATATCCATTCAAAGTTTGATAAATTGGTTGTAAAAATGTGAGAAAAAAAGGGCGTCGCAAAGCGACACCCTCTTGAACAGTTTGAACCAACTTGAAAAATCAAGTTTACAATTTTGATGCGTAAGGACAGTTGACTTTCCCGTTATTGTCGTTTACACAATCAGAAGGAATAGACCCGAACCGTTTCAATACGTTTTTTTGAGTCTCTTTCTGACTGTTCGGATTCCAACATGTACCCTTGCATGCTTGACATTTCAAGGAAATGCCAACAATGCTTCCAATCTGTGATCCCATTTCTGTTCTTCCTTTCTGCCTCTATCCTATGATAGGGGACTTTTTGCAAAATTTTCGCTACAATTTAATTATACAATAAATTGACATAAAAATCAAATTTCTAAAAAATGCCCAAATACCCCTTTCCTTTTTGTATAAAATATTGTATAATACAGTTGCCAAAAGACGAGATACAGATCCTTATTGGTAAAAACTTTATTCAAACAATAAAGAATACCTTTTAGGCAAACAAGATTTACTAGGAGAAAAAGAATGAATACCATTTTAGGAGAACTTGGTAAATCAGAAAAATTCATTGATTTACTAAAACAAATCGAAAACAAAACAAGTCCGATAGCAATATCGGGCTTAACTGACGTAGGGATGATACAATTAGGAACAGCCATTCATGAATTTGGGAAAAAGCCAATTTGTATCATTACTTATAATGAAATCCAAGCCAAAAAATTATATCAAGACATTCAATACTTTACAGACAATGTCGTATTATTCCCCAAAAAGGAGATCGTAACCTATGATTATATAGCAGAAAGCAAAGAGCTTCCCTACCAAAGAATTGAAGCCCTAAATCAAATCCAAGCCAAAAAAAATTTAATCATAGTAACCACCATAGAAGCCATTACACAAAAATTACCGACCAAAGAAACCTTATATGCCAATCAATTAAACTTCAAAGTAGGAGAAACCTATTCATTAGAAGAAATCAAGCAAAAATTAGTCAAATTAGGATATGTAAGATATGATTTAATTGAAGGAAGAGGGCAATTTAGTATTCGTGGAGGAATTGTAGATATTGCTACCAATGAAAAAACAGGAATTAGAATTGAGTTCTGGGGAGATGAAGTGGATTCTATCCGAACTTTTCATATTACAAGCCAGAGGTCAATCAGTACATTAGAAAAAGCTACGATTGACCCAGCACATGAATATATCTTAGAAAATAGCATTGAAAAGATCTGTCAAAAAATAAAAGAAACTACGAAAAACCAGAAACAAAAAGAAATCGTAGAAGAAGATATTGAGCAAATCAAAGCAGGAAACTACATCAGTAAAATAGATAAATACTTTAATTGTTTTTATGAAAAACAAGAGACACTCGTGGAATATTTATCAGCCCATTATGGTATATTTTTAGACGAAATTGGAAAAATAAAACAAAGAGCCACTAACATTGCGATTGATAACAATAATTTAACAAAAGCACTTGTGGAAAAAGAAAAAATTGTTCCAGATGCCATTACCAATTTATTGACTTATGAAAAAATAGAAGAAAAGCTAGAAAATAGGCAAATCATTTATATGGAAAAACAAGACATAGAAAATAAATTAGCAACCGAGAAATATAAAATAGCTTATAGAGAAGTAAATTACTACAAAAGCGAGCTAGAAAATTTAATTGAAGACTTACGAAAAGCAATTCAAGAAAAGAAAAAAATTTATATGTTAGTAGCTACCAAAGAAAAAGCAAAAAAACTACAATCTTTATTAAATGAAAAAGAAATCATGAATAAAATAGAAGAAAAACTAGACCAAACGATTATTGTTAAAGCAAACGAATCGATTGTAACCATTACGATTGGAACATTATCAGCAGGATTTGAAGCATTTGATTTAAAAGAATTAGTGATCGTTGCTAATGATTTGATCGACGGAGAAAAAAGAAAAAAACGAGTCGTAAATAATGAGTTTAAAGAAGGAGAAAAAGTAGTATTTGCAGACCTAAAAATAGGTGATTATGTAGTTCATAGAAGATATGGAATAGGTATTTATATTGGTGTGAACACCATTCAAGCAGATGGCACCATAAAAGACTATATCAAAATAAAATATAAAGATGATGATATTTTATATATCCCTACCAATGATTTGGATTCGATCCGAAAATATATAGGAGGAGATGCCATTCAGCCTAAAATAAATCGATTAGGAACTAAAGATTGGGAAAATACAAAAACAAAAGTAAAAAATAATTTACGAGAAGTAGCCAAAGAATTAATCGAATTATATGCCAAAAGAGAAAAAGCACAAGGATTTCAATTTACGCCTGACACACCTTGGCAAAACGAATTTGAAGCAAGATTTCCCTACCAAGAAACCGAGGATCAATTGCGTTGTATCGATGAAGTGAAAAAAGATATGGAAATGACAAAACCAATGGATCGTTTGTTATGTGGTGATGTAGGCTATGGAAAAACAGAAGTTGCTTTAAGAGCAGCCTTTAAAGCAGTTATGGATCATAAGCAAGTGGCATATCTAGCACCAACTACGGTATTGGCAGAACAACAATACCAAGAATTCAAAGAGAGAATGAAGGACTTTCCAATTCAAGTAGAAATCTTGAATCGATTTAAAAGTAAAAAATATCAAGATGAAGTGGTCAAAAAATTGAAATTAGGAGAAGTAGACGTTGTAATCGGAACTCATCGAATTTTGAGTAAAGATATTGAATTTAAAGATTTAGGATTACTAATTGTTGATGAAGAGCATCGTTTTGGTGTAAAAGCTAAGGAAAAAATTAAGCAACTAAAAACTAATGTAGATGTTTTAACCATGACAGCAACACCAATCCCAAGAACCATGCATATGTCAATTGTAGGAATTCGAGACATGTCAGTCATTTATGAACCACCACACAACAGAAGACCAGTTCAAACCTATGTATTAGAATATGACCAAGAAGTCATCAAAGAAGCAATTACAAAAGAACTGGAAAGAAATGGTCAAGTATTTTATCTATTTAATAACGTAGAAGGAATTCAGAAAAAAGCAGATGATTTAGCAAAATTAGTCCCAGAATCAAATGTGGTATATGCCCATGGTAAAATGACAGGAACGAAAATCGAAGAAATTATGAAAGAATTCATTGAAGGGAAATCCAATGTATTAGTATGTACAACCATACTGGAATCTGGTATTGACATTCCAAATGCTAATACCATCATTGTAGAAAATGCAGACAGAATGGGACTAGCACAATTATATCAAATACGAGGAAGAGTAGGAAGAGCAGAAAGACAAGCATATGCCTATATTACTTACAAAAAAGATAAACTATTATCAGAAGTAGCAGACAAAAGGCTAAAAGCCATCAAAGAATTTACGGAATTTGGATCTGGATTTAAAATTGCCATGAGAGACCTAGAAATCAGAGGAGCAGGAAGTCTACTTCGGCGAAATCCAATCAGGACACTTAGAACAAGTAGGATATGACACCTATTGCCATTTATTAGACGAAGTTGTAAAAGAAATGAAGGGTATTCAAATTGAGCCAGAAACAGAACTGCAAATCGACTTAAACGTAACAAGTTATATACCAGAAGAATACATAGCAGATGCCAATCAAAAAATAGAAATCTATCAAAACATTGCACTATGTCAAAACGAACCCAATATACAAAATGTAACAGATGAAATCATCGATCGTTTTGGAGACATGCCAACCGAAGTAGAAAACCTACTAGCAATTGCCAGAATAAAATACCTAGCCAAACAACAAAAAATCAGTAAAATAACCAGTAAAAATGCAGGCAAAAAAACAGCAGTAGTATTTACCTTTGAACCAAATCAATTTGAACTAGACATCACCGAAATCGTAAAAAAATATGGAAACAAAATCAAATTTTCAGCAGGCATCAAACCTATGATAACACTAGAAATCGGAACAGAAAACGAAAGACAAATCTTAAATGACGTAACAGAATTTTTAAAAATGTGACATGGCGACTTTGGGACAGGCACAAACTCGCCGCCATGAGATGTAATTTAGGTGGTTTGTGTACCTTATGAGCGAAGCGAGAAAGGAATGGAATTTATAATGCAAAGAATAACCAGTAAAGAGAATGAGTTTATCAAGCATGTAAAAAAGCTAAAAGACAAAAAATATCGAGATATTAGCAGTGAATATGTGATAGAAGGAATTAAATTAGTGGCAGAGGCGATACAAGAAAAAGCATCCATTAAGCAAATTGTTTTGTGTGACGATTGTGAACGAAATGAAGCGATTCCAAAAGATGTCATGTATGAGATTGCTAAATATGAATGTATTTATGTTACACAGAGTATTTTTAAGTATTTGTCAGAAGTACAGACCCCACAAGGAATTTTGGCAATTGTACAAAAAACAAATGCTAATACTGAAATTGATTATACACAAGATATCATAGTGGCATTAGATGATGTGCAAGATCCAGGGAATTTAGGTACTATATTACGAACTGTTGATAGCGTTGCATTGACACAAATATTGGTATCTAAAGGAACGGCAGATGCTTACAATCCGAAGGTGGTGCGTTCAACGATGGGAGCTATCTTTCGAGTAAAAATAATAGAATGTGAGAATTTAAAACAAACTTTAAAAGAAATTAAAAAACATAAATTCAAAATAGTGACATCTTCTTTGCAAACAGAAAATACGATTTATGATATTAACTATCATAAAAAGGTAATTATTATTGGAAATGAAGCAAATGGCGTACAACAAGAAATACAAGAAGTTGCAGATGAAAGAATAAAAATACCAATGCTTGGAAAAACAGAAAGTTTAAATGCCTCTGTTGCGACAGGTATTATATTATATGAATATGTCAGGCAAAAGAGAGGTTAGTTATGCTGTGTAGGCACCAATTATCCCTTTTGGTGGTTTTTGGGACAGGTCTAACAAGATAAATGTAATAAAGATAGAAGTCGGGAAGAAGGAAGAAAAATGAAAATTCATGTTGTTATGGTAGAACCAGAGATACCACAAAATACAGGAAATATAGCAAGAACTTGTGCTGCCACAGGAGCTAAATTGCATTTGGTACATCCACTGGGATTTGATGTGTCAGATAAGGCGGTTAAAAGGGCTGGATTGGATTATTGGGACAAGGTGGAAATAGAAGAACATGCGTCTCTTGATGAATTTTTAGAGAAGTATAAACCAGCGGAAAAGGACATGTTTTTTGTTACGACAAAGGGAAAACAGGTTTATTCAGAGCCTAATTATAAAGATAAGCAAGAGATATTTTTGTTATTTGGCAAGGAAACGAAAGGATTGCCAGAAGATTTGTTACATAAATATATCGATCAAACAATTCGAATTCCAATGAGACCGACATTAAGATCCTTAAATCTTGCTAATTCTGTTAATATTGTAGTATATGATGTTTATCGACAGAAAAATTTTGAAGGATTAGAAGAAATCAGTCATTATTTGGATAAATAAAAAGTAGAAATTTTAGAAATAATGTCAAAAGATGGGAAGATTTGTAGAAAGGCTTGCAAATTTTCCCATTTGGTGTTTTAATATTAATTAAATTAGTTTTCATATCTAGCAAAAAATATATCAAAAAATTTAATTCAAGATTTAATTCAAAGTTAGTAGTAGACTTTCCATAAAATGAAACAAAAGATGAGCTCATAAAGCAAAAACAGAAAAATATTTACTTATGAGTAATGGTTAACAACAAAAAGGAGGAATTACATTGAAGGTATTTACTTATGGACAATATATTAAATGTATTCATACATTGAGGTTAAATGCGGTTATGCAATTAGCAGAAGAAAGTGCAAAATATAACTTAAATCAAGTTGAAAAAAAATATTCACACAATCAATGGATTAAAAACATATTACAAGATCCAAAGGAAGCAACACAATTTATTAATCAGTTTATTGAACCAAGAGAAAAAGTAAAAGAGGACAAGTTAATTCGTTATACAAATAGCTATATTACAAAAAAATACAAATCAAAAGAGGCAGACTTAGTGTATAAGTTGAAAGATCGAGACATATTTTTCTTAATAGAACACCAATCCGCTATAGATGACAATATGCCATACAGAATGTTAAATTACTGCTTAGATATTATGCAAGAATGGAGTAGAAATAAAAAGTTTGGAAAAAATACAGGTTATCCAATTGTAGTTCCTATTATCATTTATACAGGAAGTGAAAAATGGAAAATGCCAAAGAAAATTAGAGAGAAACAAATTGGTGATTATGTTTTTGAAAGATATCAAATAGATTTAGAATATAATTTTATTGATATTAATAAGCTTTCCAAACAGGTTTTACTACAAAGAAATTCTTTGTTTAGTTATATGATGTTTTTAGAAAAAGCAGAGAGTAAGGAGGAATTAATTCAAAATTTAAAAATTATTATCCAATCAACCCCAAATAAAAGAATTTTAGAAGGTATTATGTCATATTTGCTTGAAAATACATTGGAGAAAGGGATAGAACAAGAATTATTAGCAAAAATAGCAGAAGAGTTAGCGACAGCTAGCTAAAAAATAGGATAGATTTGAACCTTACTAAATCAAAAATAGACAGTAAGTAAAAGTAGAAGTTAACAGGAATGTTTCTAAATTAAGTAGAGGCATTCCTTTTAAATTAGTTTTAGATGAAAGAACTCATTTTGCTAATTTGACATAAAATATAATAGGATAAATGACAAGGAGGAAAACAATGGAGAAAATACTAGAAGTGAAAAATGTAACTAAAAAATACCAAAATAAAGAAGGGGAAATATTAGCTATTCAAAATGTCAATCTAAGAGTTAAAAAAGGAGAATTTGTGAGTATTATAGGACCCAGCGGATGCGGAAAGTCTACCCTATTATCCATGATAGCAGGATTAGAAAACAAGACATCTGGAGAAATCTACATAGAAGGAGAAAAAGTTGAGGGCATATCACCTAAAGTAGGTTATATGTTGCAAAGAGACTGCCTGTTAGAATGGAGAAGTATATTAAGTAATACGATGTTTGGATTAGAAATTAAAGGAAAAAGAGACAAAGAAGCCAAAGCCTATGTAGAAGAACTATTGAAGAAATATGATTTATATGACTTTAAAGATAAATATCCATCTGAATTATCAGGGGGGATGAGACAGAGAGTGGCTCTTATTAGAACTTTAGCCGTAAAACCGAAAATTCTACTATTAGATGAGGCCTTTTCAGCTCTAGATTATCAAACTAGAATCATGGTAACAAATGATATTTATAGCATTTTGAGAAAAGAAGGAATTACAGCTATCATGGTAACACATGACATTTCAGAGGCAATCAGTATGTCAGACCGAGTAGTAGTACTAAATGCAAGACCTGGTACAGTAAAAGACATTCATAAAATTGATTTTAACATGGAAAATAGAAATCCAATTAATTGTAGAGAAAAACCTATATTTAGCCAATATTTTAATACTTTATGGAAGGAGCTTGGAGTCGATGAATAAACAACTAATATCAAAAGAAAGAAAAAAATATTTGAGAAATAAAAGATACCAACAATACCTAGTGTGGCTAACGCAAATTGCCATATTAGTGGGATTTCTTGCTATTTGGGAAATACTAGCCAATAAAAAAATTATTGATAGTTTTATCATGAGTCAGCCAAGTAGAATATGGGAAACTTTTACCAATTTGGGTTCCAATGACTTAATGAAACATATCGGTGTTACTGTGTATGAAACAGTAGTTGGTTTTTTAGTTGGTACAGGATTAGGTATTTTGATTGCCATTATCCTATGGTGGTCAGATTTTTTATCTAAAGTAGCAGACCCCTATTTGGTCGTATTAAATAGTTTACCCAAAGTAGCTTTGCGGACCAGTTATTATTATTTGGGTAGGAGCAGGAATGCCAGCTATTATTGTGATGGCAGTTGCCATTTCTCTAATTGTAACAATACTTGAAAATTTGAATGGATTTTTGAAGACAGACAAAGAAGTCATTAAAATGGCAAAGACTTTTAAAGCTAGTAAGCTTCAGATATTAACCCAAATTGTCATACCAGCTAATCTTTCTACCTTTATTAATTCCTTAAAAGTCAATATAGGACTTTCGTTAGTAGGTGTTATTTCAGGAGAATTTTTAGTTTCAAAAGCAGGGCTTCGGTTACCTAATTGTTTATGGCGGGCAAGTATTTAAATTGGATTTGGTTATGGCAAGTGTCATCATTTTAGGCATAGTAGCTGGAATCATGTATACAGCAGTTTTGTTATTAGAAAAATTTATCCTACATTCAAAAAAATTCAAATAATGATTTTGGGGACGGAGGAAAAAATCATTGCCAACTCATAAAATTATCATTAAAGGAGGAGAAAATTTGAAAAAGAAGATTATTGTAATTGTAGCAGTTATTATTCTTGCCATGGCGTTTAGTATGGTAGGAGTGGTTGTCAATCAAAAAAATAAAAATAGTGAACATTTACAAACCATTAAAGTGAATGAAGTGACCCGTTCTGTTTTTTATGCTCCACAATATGTAGCGATCAACAATGGATATTTTAAGGAAAATGGAATGGATATAGAGTTAACAACTGGGCAAGGAGCAGATGCTGTTATGACAGCAGTACTTGCAAACCAATGTGATATTGGATTTGCAGGTCCAGAAGCATCTATCTATGTTTACAACGAAGGAAAAGAAGATTATACACAAGTATTTGCACAAATGACAAAAAAAGATGGATCGTTTTTAGTGGCTAGAAATCAGACAGGAAGTTTTAATTGGCAAGACGTAAAAGGGAAAACAGTTATACCAGGAAGAAAAGGCGGAGTACCTTACATGACACTAGAATATGTATTAAAGAAAAATGGGATAAATCCACAAAAAGATACAGCTTTAGATGACAGTATTAAATTTGACTTAATGGCAGGTGCCTTTGCTAGTGGAAATGCTGATTTTGTGACATTATTCGAGCCTACTGCATCCATGACAGAAAAACAAGGGAAAGGAACTATTGTTGCATCTGTTGGAGAAGCAGCTGGAGAAATTCCATATACAGCCTACTTTGCTAAAAAGAGCTATATCGAAGGAAATCAAGATACCATTCAAAAATTTACAAATTCCATTTATCGAGGTCAACAATGGGTAAAAGAACACAGTAGTAAGGAAATAGCAGAAGCCATTCAAAGCTTTTTCCCAGATACAGACATAGAAATGTTAGCAACAGCAATTCAAAGTTACAAAGATATTGATGCATGGAATGATACACCAGTATTAAAACAAGAAGTATTTGAAAGATTAGAAGAAGTTATGATTATGGCGGGAGAGTTAAAAGAAAATGCACCATATGACAAAATTGTAAACAATCAATATGCAGAAAAAGCAATTAAATAAAAGATGATTGCCAAGAGGGACGATCCTTTTTGGCAATTTTCCATTGAATCCCGAAATCAATGGGGACACTAGAAAAAAATAGAATAATAAAATTTTACATATAAATTCTAAAATCATATTGACAAATGGAACTTATAGTGTTATATTTACCTATGAAAAGGAAGTGGTAATATGGATATTGATTACAAGATTATCGGACAAAGAATCAAAGAAGAAAGAAAAAAAAGAGGCTGGTCGCAAGAAAGACTATCAGAAGAAATTGATGTAACAACTGTATATATTAGTAGAGTGGAGAGAGGAACATCACAGATTAATTTAAAAAGATTAGCACAAATTAGTAGAGCATTAGGAACAAGCTTAGAGTATTTAATTGGAGGGACAGTAACAGATGCTCCCAATTATTTAGATAAAGAGTTGTATGAAACATTACTTACTTGTACACCTGCTAAACAACGTTTAATCTATAATATAGCTCAAATTGTGTCAAATGCTAAATTTGTAAGCTAAAAACTGAAATTCAAATAACAAATTCTTTACAAAAAGTCAAAAATAGTATAAACTTAATGCAGTTCAGTCTTACAGAATAAGAAAGATAGAATTGAACAACATTAAACGTACAAAAGGTGATAATAAATGTATTTAAAAAGACTAGAATTACAAGGATTTAAATCATTTGCAGATAAGACAGTGCTAGAATTCAAACCAGGAATAACAGGAGTTATCGGACCAAATGGTTCTGGGAAAAGTAATATATCAGATGCGATTAGATGGATTTTGCGGAGAGCAAAGCATGAAATCATTAAGAGGCTCCAAATCCTTAGATATTATATTTGCAGGAACACAAAACAGAAAGTCTCTAGGTTTTGCAGAGGCTTCTTTAATATTTGACAATACTGATGGCACTTTGCCAATTGAATATACAGAAGTAACGGTAACCCGAAAAATATATCGAAGCGGAGAGACAGGTTACTTTATCAATAAAGTAGCATGTAGATTAAAAGATGTATTAGAATTATTTATGGACACAGGGATTGGAAAAGATGGCTATTCTATTATTGGACAAGGTAAGATTGATGAGATATTAAGTAACAAATCGGAAGATAGAAGGCATATTTTTGAGGAAGCAGCAGGAATTGTAAAGTATCGAGCAAGAAAAGAAGAAAGCGAGAAAAAGCTAGAAAGAACCAAACTAAATCTACTTCGTATTAATGACATTTTAGCAGAAATCGAAAGCAACATAGAGCCACTGAAAAGCCAAGCAGAAAAAGCCAAAAAATATTTAAATTTAAAAGAAGAATTAAAAAGTGTGGAAATAGGATTATTTCTACATAATATCGAAAAATACAAAGCGAGTTTAGGAGAAATCGTAAAAGACGAAGAAATTTATACCTCTCAATGTACAGAGGAGGAAGAAAAGCTAGAAAGAATTAGACAATTAAAAGAAGAACTAAAAATACAAATAGATGAAATAACCAATCAAATTGAAGAAATGTCAAACCTAGGATTTGCCAGTCAAAAAGAAATTGAGATGCTAAATTCAGATATCAATGTAGCCAATACGAGAATTCACAATAATCAAGAAAATAAAGAAAGATTTCAA
The DNA here is from genome assembly GCA_947567695.1 of uncultured Clostridium sp. Classification (GTDB taxonomy): domain Bacteria; phylum Bacillota; class Clostridia; order TANB77; family CAG-508; genus CAG-269. Next base: position 16,554 of record CANONT010000006.1, on the reverse strand, counting down.
AAAGAAATCGAAGAGGCTATGTCAAAGCAAAAAGAATTAGAAGAAGAAATGAAACAGAGAGAAGAAAAGAAGGTTAATTTAAAGCAAAATAAAGAAAAATTTGAAAAAGAATTACAAGAAAAAGAAGAAGAATTGGCTAAAATAACGAAAAAATTATCTAGTAAAGAATTGGAAATAGAAGGATATAAGTTACAAGTAGAAAAAAATACCGATCAAAAATATGAATTACAAGCAGAGCGTCACACACAAGATATAAACTATGAAAATTACGAAAAAAGACAACAGCAAATTAAGACAGAAATCAGCAATTATATATCAGAACTAGACAGTACAAGACTTCAAAAAGATGAAATCGCAAAAGCGTTTTACGAAATAGATAGCAAAAGAAACAAAGTGGTAAAATCGATAGAAGAAATTAATACCATGAAAGAAGAAGCAGACAAAAAAATAAACAACTATCAAAATAGTATTCATGCTTATCAAAGTGAAATGAGAATCAAGGAATCAAAACTGAAATTTTTGATCGAGACAGAAAAAGAAAAAGAAGGATATATCAAAAGTGTAAAATCTCTTTTAAAAGACTGTGAACAAATCAAAGAATTAGGAAAAGGAATGCATGGGGTATTAGCTAATGTCATCGAAGTACCAGAAGAATACCAAACAGCGATTGAAATGTGTTTAGGTGCAAGTTTGCAAAACATTGTGACAGAGACAGAAGCAGATGCTAAAAAACTAGTGGAACATTTAAGAAAAAACAAGTTAGGAAGAGCTTCTTTCTTACCAATTACATCTGTCAAAGGCAAGAAGTTGGATAAAATCAAGGGAAAGGAAAAAGGTTTTATTGGTATTGCTTCTGACTTAATTAAATTCCATAAAAAGTATGAGCAGATTGTGATTAGTTTATTAGGAAGAACGGTAATTGTGGACAATATGGATACTGCTATTAAAGTAGCCAAACAAAATGGTTATACGTTCCGTATTATTACTTTAGAAGGAGACGTGATCAATGCTTCTGGTAGTATTACAGGTGGTTCTGTAGCCAAAAAAACAGTAAATATTCTTGGTCGAGGAAGAGAAATTGAAAAATTAGAAAAAGACATCCAGAATATAAAAGCTAAAATCGAAAAATTAGAGAAAGAAAAACAAGAATATGAAGATTCTATGCAAGAAACTATAGAAAATGCTATTAGTTTAGAAAAAGAGTTACAAGAGATGGATATTACCTATGCAACTGAAAAACAAAAGGTAGTTGCGATCGATGATAATATTGCTAAAATTGAAACTCGTTTAAATAAATTAAAAGAAGAGCAAGAAAATTTAGAGAAGCAAAAACAAGAAGCCATAGAAAGCAAAGAAAACATCAATCAACAGATACAGGAATTGACAGAAGAAACGGAAAAGCTGACCAAAATCATTTCTGAATTTGTAGAGTTAAATAAAGATAATCAAAAATATGTCGATGACTTGAATTTTGATATTACTAATTTAAAAATTTCAGTTTCTTCGTTTGATGAAAGTGAAGCATCCATAGAAGAAATGCAAGAAAGAATTAAACAAGAAATCGAAAATGCTAAGAAAAGCATGGAAAATAAGAAAAATCAAATGGAACAAATTACGCATGACAATTTTGAATTAGAGCAATCCATTCAAGAAACCAATGATAAAATAGCTAGAATTAAAGAAGAGGTACGAAATAGCGGGACGAAAATTGAAAAGCTGAAACAAGAAAGAGTGAATAAAAACGAAAAATTATCCAAACAAGAGGAAGAAATGACAAATAAATTCAAAATTATAGAAGATTTAAAAGCACAAATTGTAAAAATCGATGTGAAAAAAACAAAACTAGAAGAAGATATTAATTCTATCATTAATAAAATGTGGGAAGAATATGAATTAACGCCAAATCAAGTTGGAGAATATAAGAAACCAGAAAATGTAGCTTTCACCCAGAAAAAAGTAAATCGTTTACGAACAGAAATCAAGGAATTAGGCAGTGTTAATGTAGATTCGATTGAAGAATATAAGACGATGAAAGAAAGGTATGACTTCATGTGTGAACAAAGGGTAGACTTAGAAGATACCATGAATAAACTAAGAAAGATTATTTCAGAAATGACAACTACTATGAAAGAACAGTTTAAAGCCCAATTTGCTATCATCAACAAAAATTTTGAAGAGGTATTCAAAGAATTATTTGGTGGAGGAAATGCTTCTTTAAAACTAGAAGATGAAGAAAATATTTTAGAATGTGGTATTGATATTAATGTACAACCACCTGGAAAAAAATTACAAAATATGATGCTATTATCAGGAGGCGAAAAAGCATTTACAGCAATTAGCTTATTATTTGCTATTTTAAAAATTAATCCAGCTCCATTCTGTGTTTTAGATGAAATTGAAGCAGCATTAGATGATGTTAATGTATATCGATTTGCCGAATATTTAAAGAAATTTTCACAAGAGACACAATTCTTAGTGATTACCCATAGAAAAGGTACGATGGAGGCAGCAGACACGGTATATGGTGTGACAATGGAGGAAAATGGAATTTCAAAGTTATTGTCTATGAAATTAGGAACGGTATAAAAAATATATAAAAGCGACGTCAGACAAATTAATGTCATCAGTCGCTTAATTTTATTTACTAGACAAAAAACCATCTAGCAATGGTTGAGATAGGGTTCGAACCTATAACCTTGGAACCTCACTCCAATGCTCTTCCCATTGAGCTACTCAACCTAACAATAAAACGTAACTTTATAATAACATAAAATCGGCAAGAAATCAAGAGATAAATCGAAATATTCCGATAAAAATAAGTAAAATGCCAGAAATAATAGACCAAGTATTATCTGGCAAAAGACTTAATTGTTGAAGTCCTTTTCCAAGTGTATTTCCCATATTCAAAAAAAACAGTTGAAAAACAGAAATAAACAAAGGAAAAAGAAAAGGACTAATCCCAATCATACTGCCACCAACGCCCATGCAAAAGCAATCTAAGGAAAGGGCAACACCTAAAAATAAAGCTTCTTTACTATCGATAGAATGAGAAGAATCCAAATCAGAAGAAGTAGGATTTTTAATAATTTTAATAGTGATACCCAAAAAATCAATAAAAAAGCTATATATTTTTTCATCCTTTTTAACAATCGACGTATTTATCTCATTTTTATGAATGGCTTGAAAGCACACAAAAATTCCCATTGATATTAAGATCATATTACCAATCAATTTAGCGACAAAAGCAGAAAAAATATTTTTTATCATATCACCAAACCAAACGGCTAAAATGGAAATCGAAAAAGATAGGAGGAATAAAACAATTTTTCCTCTATAAGAAATTTTAGTATTTTTAATTCCATATGTAATCCCAATTCCAAGAGAATCGATACTACTAGAAAGTGCTAAAATTAGTGAATTAATTAACATAAATACACCTCCTAAAGTATCATATGTCGAAAAAAGAATTTTGTTATCACAAATCTTTGAAATAAATTTATCATAAACCTAGTACAAGCCACATAAAATTTAGTAAGTTACAACCCAGTTTATTTAATTTTAGAATAGCAATATAAAGGAATGGACTAGTAACAAAATTAAGCACAAAGGAGAGAAGAGTATGTGGGAAACTTTAAGAAAAGAAGAAGTGTTAAAAAAATTAAACACGAATTCAAAAGAAGGACTTTGTCAAGAAGAAGTCAAGAAAAGGCAACAAGAATATGGAAAAAACAAATTAAAAGACAAGCCTAAGGAAAGCTTTTTTATGAAATTCATCAAGCAATTTAATGACTTTATGATTATTATCTTAATCATTGCTTCCATTGTATCAGCTGTTATTTCTAACATGCAAGGAGAAAATGATTACATTGATTCTATTATTATCATAGCCATAGTAGTTTTAAATGCACTAATGGGAGTCATTCAAGAAGCCAAAGCAGAAAAGTCAATAGAAGCCTTACAAGAGATGACACCAATGAAAGCAAAAGTAATAAGAGATGGGATTACCAGCGAAATACATGCAGATGAAATAGTACCTGGGGATCTTATTATATTAGAGGCAGGAAACTATGTACCAGCAGATAGTAGAATCATAGAAAGCTTTAATCTAAAAATAGAAGAGTCTAGTTTAACAGGAGAGACCGAACCAGTGCTAAAAGATGCTAATAAAATTTGCAAACCCAATATTGCATTAGGAGATAAGAATAACATGGCATTTATGGCAAGCATCGTGGTAAATGGACATGGGAAGGCCATTGTAACCGAAATAGGAATGAATACAAAAGTTGGTAAAATTGCCAATATGATCCTAGAAGATGAAGCACCAGAAACACCAATCCAGAAAAAACTAGGACAAGTGGGGAAAATATTAGGAATTGTATGTTTAGTTATTTGTTTTATCATTTTTGGAATAGGATTGATCAAAAAAATTGATCCCATAGAAATGTTTATGACTTCAGTGGGATTAGCAGTAGCAGCCATACCAGAGGGATTGCCAGCCATTGTGACCATTATGCTATCCATTGGTGTTACCAAAATGGCAAAGAAAAACAGTATTATAAGAAAGTTACCAGCGGTAGAAACCTTAGGAAGTTCCTCTGTTATTTGTTCTGATAAAACAGGAACCCTAACACAAAACAAAATGAAAGTAGTAGAAATCAATAGTGAAGATGTCAATCTAACAAGAGAATTGAGTTGTATGTGTACGGATTGTAATATTTTATGGCAAGAGGGAAAACTAGAAGTGAATGGAGAACCAACGGAAGTGGCGATTGTAAAAGAAGGAATCAGTAATGGAAAAAACAAAACGGAATTATATCAAACTATGCCAAGAGTAAATGAAATTCCATTTGATTCTAATCGAAAAATGATGACAACGATCCATAAGATAGGAAACCAATATAGAATTATCACCAAAGGAGCACCAGATGTGCTGTTAGAAAGATGTCAAAAACAAATCAATGGAAAATTAGGGCAAAATGCAATTCTACAAAAAGCAAAAATACAAAAACAAAACGAAAAAATGGCACAAAAAGCCTTGAGAGTCATAGCAGTAGGCTACAAAGATTTAGATTTTCTACCACAGAAAATAGATACCAATACGATTGAAAGTAATTTGATCTTTGTAGGATTAATCGGCATGATAGATCCGCCAAGAGAAGGGGTAAGAGAAGCGGTAAAGACTTGTAAAAAAGCAGGCATTAAAACTGTTATGATAACAGGCGATCATATAACCACAGCCAAAGCAATCGCCAAAGAACTAAGTATATTAAATCCAAATGATAAAGCGATCACAGGGCAAGAATTAGATAAGATACCGCAAAAGGAATTAGCAAAAAACATAGCAGATTATTCGGTATTTGCAAGGGTTACACCAGAACACAAAGTAAGAATTGTCAAAGCATGGCAAAGTACAGGAGCTGTGGTAGCCATGACAGGTGATGGAGTAAATGATAGTCCTGCTTTGAAAAATGCAGATATAGGAATTGCTATGGGGAAAAATGGAACTGATGTTGCCAAAAATGCAGCAGATATGGTATTAGCAGATGATAATTTTGTAACTATTGTAGAAGCTGTAAAACAGGGAAGAAATATCTATGATAACATCAAAAAAGCAATTCATTTTCTAATTGCTACCAATATAGGAGAAATTGTTACTATATTTATGGGATTGATATTAGGGCTAAAATCTCCATTGCTTGCCATTCAATTGTTATGGATTAATTTAGTAACAGACTCTTTACCAGCTATCGCTATTGGACTAGAGCCACCAGAAAAAGATATTATGCATAGAAAACCAGTAAATAGTAAAAAAGGAATTTTTGCAGATGGGTTATGGAATAAAATTGTGGTAGAAGGGGTCATGATTGGTATGTTGACATTAGTTGCTTTTAGTTTAGGAAATAAATTTTTTGGACTAGAAGTAGGAAGAACTATGGCATTTCTTTGTATGGGATTATTAGAACTTGTCCACAGTTTTAATATAAAAAGTGAACAATCGATCTTCAAAATAGGAATTTTAGAAAATAAATTTTTAATAGGAAGTTTTATAGTAGGAACCATTGTACAAATAGCAGTTGTGCTAATACCAGCATTAGCAGAAATTTTCAAATTAGTTCCTCTAAATCAAATGCAATGGATGATTACGATTATTATTTCTTTACTTCCAATTCCAATTATGGAATTACAGAAAAAGTTGAATGAAACAAAAGGAAGAAAGGTAATTTATCAAGAAGAAGTAAAAGTTTAATAAAAAGGGGTTACTTTAAAAAAGTAACTCTTTTATTAAATTATTTTCTAATAAATTTAATAATTTCATCATCTGGAATATTTAACGTTTTTACAATTTTTTTGAAGGTAGAAATTCTAGTATTTTCTTCATTATACTCAAGTCTTTGTAGCTGACGCCAGCTAATGCCAATTTCTTCAGCGAGTTCTTCTTGTGACAGATTTTTGGCTCGTCTATATTGTCTAATCATTTTCTAACCTCCCAATTTTATTTTAATTATTATATTACAGTATAGGTTAAAAAAGAACGACATTTTTGTCGTCGAATCTTGACTTTTAATTTACAAAAGTATAAAATAATTCTGATAATACGACAAAAATGTCGTGAATATTTTTTACCATATAAGAGAATAATAAACAAGAGAAAGAGGGAATTGGAAATGAGAGAAAAAGGTATCACATTAATTGCATTGGTAATCACAATCATTATTTTGCTAATATTAGCCTCTGTCACAATTGCTACATTAACAGGTGACAATGGTATCATAACCAAAGCCATGGAAGCTAAGCAAAAGACAGAAGAAGCTGAATTAGATGAGCAACTAAAGTTAGCTCGGGTTAAGTGCGAAACTAAACAAACAAGGAGGATCTATCACATTAGATGACATATTAGCAGAGCTAGAAAAACAAGGAGTAGATTTTGAAAGAGAAGATAATACTATTATAATAGATGGAACCCATATCTTTGATTTTGAGGATAATAATGGAGATATAGGATGGACCAATCAAGGAACAACGACAACGCCAAAGCCAAAAATAAATTCCCTAAAAATAATAAATAAAACAGATACTACTATAAAAGTACAAGTAACTACGAAAAGAAATACTAGGGGAACTCTAATTTATTCAATACAAAAAGAAAATGAAGCATACCAAGAAATAGAGAGAGTAAAGCAAACAGCTACTGGAGAATTAGCACAAGAAGAATATACTTTTAAGAACTTAGATAGCAGTACAATCTATACTAAAATTAAAGTAGAAGCCATAGCAGAAAATGGGGAAACGGCGAGTAAAGAAATAGATGTCACGAGTATACCAGCATTAACGAGAAATGATGTAACATTTACTTATATGGTAAATGGAAAAAGCATAAAAGAAGGGGAATATACACAAGGACCAATAACAGTAAAAATAGCTACTAAAAATGTAGATGCGACAGGATATCGTTTACAATATACAATAGGAAACCCAGAGGTAACAAGCAATTGGAAAGATTATGATAATAGAACAGGAGTAGAATTTACGACCAAAGGAAACTTGTATGTTAGATTAAGTGATGGTAGACAAGGAGGAACATATACTACGACCCAAATAAACAATATCGATACCTTACCACCAAAGCAATTTACGCCAAATATAACAACGGGAATAGATTATATTACAGTAACTGGTTCAACAGTAGATCAAGAAGAAACAGCAACGAGTGCAAGTAGTGGAATTGCTAGATATTATTTTAGTAAAGATAATGGAACCAATTGGGAACCAAAAGACGGAACAACGAATACAAGCTATACATTTGATAATTTAGAGTCAGGTACTAATTACAAAATAAAAATGAAAGCAATCGATAAAGTAGGAAAAGAAATCATAACAGAGCCAATAGAAAGAGCAACAGAAGATATAGAAATAGCGTATCAATATAGTCCATCTACTTGGACGAATGGAAATGTAGCTGTAACAATAGCAACAACGCCAAGCTTACCAGAGGGATATATGGTAGAGTATTCAAAAGATAGAACGACATGGGATAGCAATAATACGATGAGTCAAAAGGGAGAATTATATATACGAATAAAAAATGCTAATAACCATGTAATTAAAGATAATATGACAGCTAATGTACTAAAAATAGATACGGAAAAGCCAAAAGATTTTACCATAACAGAGAAACGTGCAACAACTAGCACAATAGAAGTAGAAGTTAAGGCAGAAGATGCGGAGGAAACAGCAACTAGTGGTAAAAGTGAAATAGAAGGATACCGATTTGCTATCAGTAAAGATGGCGGAAAGACTTGGATAGAATATCCTTCAGCAAGTGATAAATATCAAGAAAGTGGAATGTATCAGTTTACTGATTTAATAGGAGACGTGGCAGGAGTGACTTATAAGATAAAAGTAACAGCAAAAGATCATGCAGGAAATACAAAAGAGGTAGTAACAGAATGTTCAACGATTCGAAATGATACTTATTATATTCAAAATAAAAATACTTCATTAGCTACCATTCAGGGAAGGAAGTATCATAAATTTAATGATGGTTCTGCAATTGTTACTATAGCTTATTTTAAACAGGTTTCTGGAACGAAGGATTACATTATACCTTTTCTAATTAGTACAGATGAATCCGCTGTATCTTATGGAACTGATTATGATGAAAAAGAATTAAAAAGTTCTGGGTATATCGAATATTATGGAACAAAATTTTATTACTCTTCCCAAGAGTATGGCTGGACCGCAAATAATCAGTCTGTAACAACCCAATTTACATCCATGAATGGTTATGAAATAGAAACAGGAGGATGGCAAGTTGCTGCCTCAAACATGGCAAAAGACTTATTAGACAGATATTTTAAAGATGATTGGACAGGAGAAGTAAACACTGCAAAATTAACAAAAGGAATGACACCAGTATATTGGGATGAATCCAATACAGAACATACATTAAGTGCTAGTAGTTCAGAAACAGAATGGAATAATTGGTATAACTATGTTGCAGGAGATAATACAACAGATACCAAAACAAGTAAATGGGCAAATGCTAAAATGACAAAAGATGGAGAAGATAGTTATTTTGTATGGATCCCAAGATATGAGTATAAAATACTAAGTGGAGAAGGAACAAGTACAGCAGGTAAAATCGATGTAAAATTCATACCAACAAGTCAAACAACACCAGATGAAGGATATAAAATTCACCCAGCCTTTAGAAATGGAACTGCTAATAATTTTAAAAATGGAGAATGGGATCGTGAATTGTCAGGAATCTGGGTAGGAAAATATATGACAAGTCGTAAAGATGCGACAGAATCTTCAGATGGAAGTAATAATAGCAATTTAAAAATAAAACCAAATGTACGTTTTTGCCTAGGATTTAACATTGGTGATGCTTATAAAGTAGCATTAAATTATGATAAAATAAGGGAAAGTCACTTAATGAAAAATAGCGAATGGGGAGCAGTAGCCTATTTAACACACAGTCAATATGGAAGAAATGGACATAAGATTGACATCAATAATAGTAATAGCCGTATAACAGGAAATGGGGGAGGTAGCCCAGGGGCTTCAGAACAAACAGGAACGCCACACCCTTATAATACAAATGAAGGAGCAGGTGCAAGTACAACTGGAAATATCTCTGGAATTTATGATTTATCAGGAGGATATTGGGAAATTTTAGCAGCTTATATTTCAAATGGACATCAACATTTAACACAGTATGGAGGTGGTGTATTTGAAACAACAGCAGATGTAAATGGATATCAAACAAAAAGTACAAAATATGTAACTGTGTACCCATATAATGCTTCAAGTGATAAGAATACAGACAATTACTCTACCTATAAAAAAATAGCAGAAGATAGCAATGGTAGCTACGGATATGGAGATGCAATTTTAGAAACATCAACTAGTGGTAGTGATTTTACAAGTTGGTTTGGAGAAACTTCAGCTTTTGCAAATGGACAGAATATGTTTTTTGCCAGAGGAAGTTATTATGCAAGCCAAGATAAAGCTGGTATTTTCTATTTTGGACCTACTGATGCAACAGGAAATTCTACTGGTTTCCGCTTAGTCTTACCAGGAGTATAAAGCTATATAAGAACACCCTTTAGTAATGTTTAAATAATAAACTTTTACTAAAAGGTGTTTTTGTATTTTAATTAAAAATAATTATTTGAGATTACAGTTAAAAACATTGCAAGAAAGACAAAAGAATGATAAAATAAGCATATAAAAAAGGAGGAAACAAACATGAAAGTAGCAATTGGTCAAGACAGTCATAAAATTAACTATAACAACAGAGAAAAGAAACTAATACTAGGAGGAATTGAATTTCAAGAAGACTATTGCTTATCAGCCAACAGTGATGGGGACGTTATCTTACATGCTCTTACCAATGCCATTTCAGGGATTACTTGCAAAAACATATTAGGAAAAGTGGCAGATGATATGTGTAAAAACGGAATCCTTGCTGGGGAAGAATATGTAAAAGAAGCACTTAAATATTTAGAAGAAAGAATCGTACATGTGTCTATAACCATCGAATGTAAAACTCCCAAAATAACACCTAAAATAGAAGAAATGAGAAAAAATATAGCACAAATTTTGCAGATAGAAGAAAATTGTGTGGGAATAACAGCTACTACGGGAGAAGGTTTAACAGAATTCGGAAAAGGAAAGGGGATTAGTGCCTTTGTTTGCCTCACAGTAGAATAAGTTTGTGTTATAAAAGGGGATAAAAAATGGAACAAGTTTATTTAAAAGCAAGAGCTAAAATAAATTTAAACTTAGAAGTAATCGGAAAAAGAGAAGATAACTATCATATGATTCGTTCTGTCTTTCAAAAAATAAACTTATATGATGAGTTGTATCTAATAAAAACCAATACGAATGACTTAGAAATTCAATGTAATGTAAAGGAATTAAACAAGCAAGAAAATATCATTAACAAGGCTTATACCATGTTAAAAGAAAAATACAAAAACATTACAGGAATACAAGTAATCTTAAACAAGAGAATTCCTATGCAAGCTGGTCTAGGAGGAGGAAGTACCGATTGTGCTAGTTTTATTCTAGGAATGAATCAATTATTTGATTTGAAATTATCCAAAGTGGAAATAGAAAACATAGGAAAAAGTTTAGGAGCAGATGTAATTCCTTGTTTTTACAACAGAGCATTACTAGCAGAAGGGATAGGAGATGAAATTACACCCATTCATACCAATTGTAAATATTACATACTAGTCATTAAGCCACAAATGAAATGTAATACAAGACAGATGTATCAAAAAATAGATGAAAAAAAACAGGGTAAACAGCCGGAACATTCTGAAAAAATCATGCAAGCATTGCAACAGAATAATTTAGCTTTATTAGTGGATCATTTATATAATATATTTGAAACAGTAGTGGAAGAAAAACAAACAATAGAAGCGATAAAAAAGGAACTTATGAAACAAGGGGCGATGCGGAAGCTTAATGACAGGTTCAGGTTCATGTGTTTATGGAATATTTCAAGAGAAAAAAACAGCTAAATTAGCATATGATACCTTAAAAGAGAAATATCAAGCTTATCTGTGTCATTCCTACAATTCTTCAAAAGAGCTAAAAGTTTGAAAAATAGTCGCAAAATAAGAAAGGAATTATGAGATGATAGAAGGAAAAACAGTAACAGCAGTCATACTAGTGGCAGGAAATAGTACTAGATATGGACAAAATAAAAATAAGAATTTTGAAAGCATCCACGGAAAATCAGTTATGTCATATAGTTTACATGCTTTTCATGAAAATACTTATATTGATCACATTATAATAGGAGCAAAAGAAGAAGAAATTTCAACCGTTAAAGACATAATTCAAAAAGAGAAATTGTTAAAACCAATTGATATTGTCATAGGAGGAAACAGCCGACAAGAAACTGTTTATCATTGCATTCAAGAAACACAAGCTGATATTGTTATAATTCACGATGGAGCAAGACCAGCACTTAAACAAAAATATATCAATCAATGTATTGAATGCATGAGAGAATTTAAAGGAGCAACCATAGGTGTACCTTCCAAAGATACCATAAAAATAACAGATGAGAATAATATTATAGTGCAAAGTACACAAAGAAGTAATACATGGATTATTCAGACACCACAATGCTTTGATAGAAAAAATTTATTAGCTATGCATGAAAAATATAAACAAGAACAAGTCACAGATGATTGTATGTTATTGGAGAAAAATAAGGATAAAGTAAAAGTAATAGAAGGGGATTATACAAATATAAAGATTACTACTTATGAAGATAAAGAGATAATGGGGAATTTGCTTACAAAACTTTATGAATAAATTGCTTGCAAAATAAAAATAAATGTGATAAAATAGCTATACTTCAAAGAAAGCATAGCTTTTTTTATGCTTTTTTGAATCTCTACCTACAGAAAATGTAGGTTATCAATCCAAAGGGAGGTGAAAATAATGAACCAATACGAAAGTATTATCATTGTTAATCCTAATTTAGACGAAGCTAGTTTAAAAGCTTTAGAAGAAAAATTCACAGGGTTAATCAATGAAAATGGAAAAGTTGAATCAGTAGAAAATATGGGCAAAAAGAAATTAGCCTATGAAATCAAGAAATTTAAGGAAGGTACATACTTATTATTCAACTTTGAAGCAAAACCAGATTCTATTCAAGAGCTTGAAAGAGTTTATAGAATCACAGATGATATCATGAAATTTATCGTGGTAAAAAAAGAAGCTTAATGAATAAGCAAAAATAAGAAAAATTAAATAAAGAGAGGGGCCTTTATTTAAAGTAAAGAAAGGTGATATAAAATGAACAAAGTAATATTAATGGGAAGATTAACAAGAGACCCAGAAGTAAGATACACACAAACGAACAATACTCTAGTGGCTTCTTTCAGTTTAGCAGTCAACAGAAGATTTGTTAGACAAGGAGAAGAAAGACAAGCAGATTTTATCAATATAGTAGCATGGAGTAAACTAGGAGAATTTTGTAGCAAATACTTTAAGAAAGGTCAACAAGTAGGAGTAATTGGAAGAATACAAACAAGAACATGGGATGATGACCAAGGAACCAAACACTATGTAACAGAAGTAGTAGCAGAAGAAGCTTATTTTGCAGATAGTAAAAGAGAAGCAGAATCTGGAGCAGGTTCTTTTGAAAATACATTTGGAAATACAGCACCAGGAAATATGGGATCTGATTTTGAAGTATCTTCTAGTGATGACCTACCATTCTAAAAAGCCAAAGGGGGAAAGAATAAGATGGCAGACAAGAAACAAAATAAAAGAAATAACAAAAATTATGATGAGGATTACAATCCAAAATTCAGAAAACAAAGAAAAAAAGTATGTGTATTATGTAGTGATAAAAACTTTGTATTAGACTATAAAAATCCAGAACAATTAAAAAAATTCATCAATGATAAAGGAAAAATTTTACCAAGAAGAACAACAGGAGCATGTGCAAAACATCAAAGAGATATCACAACAGCAGTAAAAAGAGCAAGACATATTGCCATATTACCATATACACAAAACTAAAATGTAATAAAAAATAGCAAAACCGTTGAAATAGCAACGGTTTTTAGTTTATCCCAGTTTCAAAAAAAAATTAATATTTAATCAAAGCATTTAGGTTTACATTAGAATATCCATGTGGTATAATAAAGATATTATGATGTCCCCATAGGACAAATGAGGTGAAAAGATTGAATCAAATATTAAGTATAGATAACACTCCAAAAGGAAAGCCAAAAAAGAATAAAACAAGAAATAGTGGACCAATTGAAGTAAGTAGTATATTAAAGTTTTTTTCCATTGTTATATTAGTATTTGGAATATTCATGATTGGTTCAGGTTCTTATTCCATGTACAAACAAGCCAATAAAGAATCAACCAATAGCAAGCCAGTCATTTATGTTGAACAAACGGCAGAAAAACAAGTACTACTAAAAGTAACACATGACAAAGCTTTATCTAAAATAACTTATGACTGGAATCAAGAAGGAGCGACAGAAATTCCATGTAATGGCAAAAAAGAAATAGAAACTAGCATTGAATTACCAACAGGAACCAACACATTAACCGTTCATGCTAGTGATATAAATGGGCAAGAAATTGAATACGAAAAAGTCTATACATTAGAAGGAGAGATTACAATTGATATTGAGCCAGAAGGAAGTAATTTAAAAATAACAGCAAGCGGAAAAAATAAGCTTCAATATATGACTTATAGATGGGACGACGAAGAAGAATCAAAAGTCGATATTAATGATACTGATATAGAACAGACCATAGAAATACCAAAAGGACAACATGTATTAACAGTAATTGTAGTAGATGTAAATAATAAGACAGAAACCAAAGAACAAGAGGTATATGGAGTAACCAAACCGAAATTAGACGTAACAACAGATGGTTCAGATTTTATTATTCATGCATCAGATGAACAAGGCATTACAAAAGTTGAGTTTATTATTAACGAGACTGAAAAATATAGATTAGATTTAAAAGCAGAATTAGCACCAGAAGATAGGAAAGAGTTTGAATATAAATATCCACTACATGACGGAGAAAACAAATTAGAAGTTACAGTATATAATGAAAACGATCTTACAGAGACCTTTAGAGCTATGTTTAATAAATAAGGAAGGATAGCAATGAACATTAACCTAGTGGAAGTAATAACATATTTTATAATATATTCATTTTTAGGATGGATTATGGAATCAGTTTTCAGATCCATCTGTGAAAAAAAGTTAATTAATACGGGCTTTTTGCGAGGCCCGTTTTGCCCGATTTATGGATTTGGTGCTACCATCATGTTCCTATTTTTAGGGCAATTTGAAAACAGGCTAATACTATTATTTGGTATAGCAATTATAGTATTAACGGCTTGGGAATACTTGGTAGGGGTCATATTAGAAACACTATTTCATACAAAATATTGGGATTATTCTAACCACAAATTTAATTTTCAGGGTCGAATTTGTCTAACCAATTCTATTTGTTGGGGCATATTAGGTGTTTTGTTTGTAAGGTACATTCATCCATTTGTACAAGGAATAATTGCAAAGATTGACGTTAGTTTATTAAATTATGTAGTAGCTATTTTATTTATGGTTTTTCTAGTAGATATGGTTACAACTATTATTCATGTAAAAAATATAAAAACTACATTGGATAAAATAGAAAAAATCAATGTAGAAATTAAAGAAAAACTAAAAGAAATGAAAGCATTAAAAAAGGAAAAAGAGGAAAAAATCACTACGGCAGAAAATGTACAACAATTAGTGGAAAATTTGAAAAAGAAAAGAAACAGAACCATTTTGCGTTTATATAAAAATGTAAATCGTTTAAAAAAGGCTTTTCCTGCCATTAATACAAAAGAGATTACAGAAGTATTAAGTCAAAAAATAGAATCTAGGAAAAAAAGAGTAAAAAACAAACAAAAGGACTTGAAATAAACAAGTCTTTTTGTATATAATGAAAAAAAACGGAGGAAAATTTTAGATGTTACAAGATGTATATATCATTGATGATGACGATTCATCAATTGTTATTTTTAGAGAATTGTTTAGAAATGACCCAGAATATAAATTTACGAGTGTTAAAACAGAACAGATTGATATCGCATTAAAAAATATTCCATCTTTGATTGTTATTAATGAAGATGCTATTGATCGAGATGTTGTTGATTTGTGTAGAAAAATAAGAAAAGATGAGGATAATACCATAACACCAGTTATTGTTGTATCATCTAAAGGAGATAGAGAGCATCGATTGAAAATATTGCATGAGTCAATTGAATATTTTATTAAAAAGCCAGTTGATGAACAATATTTGTATCATACTGTAAAAAATTTGAGTCGTTTACTTTCTACCAATAGAAGAATGAGCCCATTAACAGGTTTACCAGGAAATGTACAAATACATGCTGAATTAAAAAAGAGAATTTTAAAGAAGGAAGCTTTTTGTGTATTATATTTGGATTTGGACAATTTTAAAGCTTATAATGATGTATATGGCTTTTTAAAGGGGGATGAAATTATAGCTTTTACAGCTCAAACCATTATGCAATGTATTCATGAAAGTGGTATGGACAACACTTTTATTGGACATATTGGTGGCGATGATTTTGTTGCCCTAATACCTGGAATTGTGTGTGAAGGATTGTGTCAAAATATTCTGGCACAATTTGACCACCATGTGGGAAGGTATTTTACAGATGATGATTTGGAAAAAGGTTATATAGAGGTGGCTAATAGAAAGGGCATTATAGAACAGTTTCCACTAACTTCACTTTCAATTGGAGTGGTGATTGCTGATGTTGGCAGGTTTAGTAATATTTTGGAAATTGGCGAGGCTGGTGCTCAAGTGAAACACGCTGCTAAGTCTGTGATGGGTAGTAGCTATGCGGTGGATAGGAGAAAATAAAAAAAATAGAACTGTTTATGTTTGACTATTATGTAAAATCATGGTATAATGTTAAGCAAGTTATGGCACTTTTGGTACAAAAAATAGCTAACTAAAACA
>CANONT010000005.1 GCA_947567695.1 uncultured Clostridium sp. | reverse complement strand
CAGGAAAAACCATACTAAGCTTTAAAGTAACTGTAAATAAACTAAAAAAAGACACCGATACTGCTAAAATTGTAAATATAGCAACAGTAGATGAAGAAAAGACAAATGAAGTAACGCATCAAGTTCTACCATTTAACATGAAAATAGAAGAACATATTAAAGAGGTTACTTTAAATGGTACAAACCAAAATGTAGGAAATGGCAAGATGATGAAAACAGAAGTACATGCCAAAATGGTTAATACAGCTTCTGTGATTACTAAGTATAAGATAGCAGTAACCAATACAGGAAAAGTGGAAGGAACTGCAACCATTCAAGAAAGTATTTCTGAAGGTTACAAAGTAGCAAACACAAATCCAAATTATTGGAAAAGTACAAAAGATGGAAAATTACAGACAACAACAGAAATCATAAAGCCAGGAGAAAGTAAAACGTTAGAAGTAGCTCTTGCATGGCAAAATGGACAAAACAATTTCGGTAAAAAAATTAATAAAGCAGAAATTATACAAACCAGTAATGCTTCAAATGCTCCAGAAACAACATTACAAGACAATATGAGTGAAGCAACAGTACTTATGAGTATAAGAACAGGAGAAATTAACAATAACTACATAATAGTAGGAGTATCAGCAATATCTTCTATAATTTTATTAACAGGAATAATTGCTATTAAGAAAAAAGTATTAGGATAAAAAAATAATGAAGGTTTTCTATTTGAGATACCTTCATTATTTTTGATTATACATTCTCTTATGTAATAACCCAGCCACCATTTACAGATATAATTTGACCTGTGGTAAAATTATCTTCTACTAGCCATTTAACACATTTTGCAACATCTTGAGGTTTTCCAATCCTTCCTAGTGGTGTTTCTTCTTCCAATTGTTTTATTTCTTCTTCACTTAAATTGGCATTCATATCGGTATTAATTAATCCAGGTGCAATTGCATTAACTCGAATATTAGATGGTCCTAATTCTTTTGCCAATGCTTTTGTCATTCCATTCATTCCAGCCTTGGAAATAGAATATAAAACTTCTAAAGATGCTCCTACCATTCCCCATATAGAGGAAATATTAATAATACAGCCATTTTTATGATGGATCATATTCGGTATTACTTCTTGTGTCATGACAAAAGCAGAGTATAAGTTAGTATTGATAACTCTATCCCAATCTTCATCTGTTTCATCTGTAAACATTTTATATTCACTAATGCCTGCATTATTAATTAAAATATCTATTTTATGATATTTTTCTAACGTAAATTGCACTAGTTTTTTTACTTCTTCTCTTTTTGATACATCTGCTTTTACAATGTCTATTATTATATCTTCTTTTTCTAGCTCTTGTTTTAGTTGTATCGCTTCTTTTTCAGAATGATTATAATTAGCAATAACCTGTATATTATTTTTAGCCAATTGCTTTGCTATTTCTCTACCAATTCCTCTGGATGCTCCTGTCACTATGGCAATTTTATTCATGTTTTACACCTCATATTTTTATAAAAGCTAAAAGCCAGCAACCAAGTAATTTACAAAGCCACTGACCTTATTGGAGCCACTTCCCAGATTCGAACTGGGGACCCTCGCATTACAAGTGCGATGCTCTGGCCAGCTGAGCTAAAGTGGCAAATATTTAATTGGTGACCCGTACGGGAATCGAACCCATGTCTCCGCCGTGAAAGGGCGGTGTCTTAACCGCTTGACCAACGGGCCTTATATACAAAGAACTAAATAATTTGCAAGAAATTATTTAGTTCTTTTGGTGAGCTATCCGCGACTCGAACGCGGGACAACTTGATTAAAAGTCAAGTGCTCTACCACCTGAGCTAATAGCCCACATAATGCATTATAATTACAACGCTTTTATATTTTACAATGTTTTTAGGCAATTGTCAATACATTTATCAAAAAATTTTGTCTTTTCTGAGAATGGTGACAAATTTTTCTAACATTTAACCTACAAAATACTTTTACACCTTGTAGGTTAAACTATCTTTTCTTACGCATTTAGCTTTTTGACAACTTCTTCTACATCAATCCCATGAACACTGCATGCTTCTTCTAAAGTCTCCATTTGAGATGCTGGACAACCTAAGCAATGCATTCCTACTTCTAATAAGATTTCTGCTTTTTCAGGTGCTTTTTCTAAGATCTCTCCAATTTTAGTATCTTTATTAAATTCCATTTTCTTACCTCCTTTTTCTCACATTTTTTAACTTAATTCTAGCATTTATCAATAATTTTAGCACAAATTTTGAAAAAAGTATAGACAAATCAAAAAAAATATTGTATTATAGAAAAAATTTAGAAAGGTGGTGACAATATTTCAAAATTAATTGATTTATTCTTTATTACTTTTATTATTTATCTTTTCATTACTTTATATTCACTATACACATTTTTTGATATCGTATTTTTTCACAACAAACAAGGTTCAAAGTTAAAAATCAAAAAAAGTTCCTTTTAAAAACAAATCTATTTATCTTGCAGGAAAGGAGGTCATCCTATTATTACCAAATACTTAAAAAAATTTGTCTTTATGAGTTTATTTTTTGTTGTTTCTAGTTATGTTACCTTTCATTTCTTTTATCCCATTTTTATTGCAAAAGAAATAATCATTACTTATGGCATTCATCCTTTTGACATCTGTTCTGACAATCCTGAACTATGGCAAATCATAAAACTTTTATATATCATTTGTTTTATCTTTTCCAATTTCGTTGTAAGCCATCTAATCTATACTAGAATTCTCATGAAATTTCCCTTTTTTCAAACCAAATCTACTGTTCAAAAAACGGAAATGCCCTTGTTCTCTCCTACCAAGAATAGCTTACACTTGTTAATTGGAGAAAGTTCTTTACATAACAACATTTACATTCCAGAATCAGGTCTTTATCAAAATTTTTTAGTCACTGGAACCATTGGTTCTGGCAAAACCTCTAGTGCCATGTACCCTTTTACCAAACAACTGCTAGAATTTAATCATAATAATCCTAAAAAGAAAATAGGTATGCTAATTTTAGATGTAAAAGGAAACTTCTATCAACAAGTCAAAAAATATGCAAAACAATACCAATTAGAGAAAGATTTGATTATCATTGAACTACAATCTAATATCCATTATAATCCTTTACATAAACCTAATTTAAAACCACAAGTATTAGCCAATCGCTTGAAAAATATCCTTTTACTATTTTCTGAAAACAACAGCGAATCTTATTGGATCGATAAAGCAGAAGAAGTTCTGACCGAATGTATTAAACTATGTAGAATTTACAATCATGATTATGTTACCTTTTTGGAAATTCACAAATTAATAACTGAGCCTAATTATTACAAAGAAAAGATTGGCGTTCTAAGAGATATGTTTGTTTCTTCTCAGTTATCACACTCACAGATTTATGAATTGAATTCTAGCCTAAATTTTTTTCAAAAGGAATTTGAAAACTTAGATAGTCGAACTAAAGGAATTTTAATCTCAGAAATTACTCGCATTACCAATTGTTTTATATCTGATTATGATGTTATGTCTACTTTTTGTTCTTCCCAAAAAGAGCTTTCTTTTACTGGTTTCTCTGAAGTAATCCAACAAGGGAAAATTGTTGTCTTAAATATGAACATTTCAGAATACAATTCGCTTTCTAAAATCATTGCTGCTTACTTAAAATTAGACTTTCAAACAGAAATCATTTCTAATTTGTCAAATGCTTCTTCTAAAACCACTGCTTTTATTTGTGATGAATATGATAAATATGTAACAAAGTCAGATGGTGAATTTTTCTCTTTAAGCCGAGAAGCCAAATGTATTAATATTGTAAGTACACAAAGTTACTCTTCTCTAAAAGCAACACTAAAAGAAGAAGCTCAATTAAAAGTAATTACCCAAAATTTAATTAATAAAATCTGGTATCGAACAGATGATATTTTTACCATTGAAGAGGCTCAAAAGCAACTAGGGAAAGAAGAAAAGGAAAGAATTTCGAGAAGTATTTCTGAAAGTGCCAAACAAACTCGTTTTAGCTATATTACCAACACACTAAACTCCGAAAACTCTAGTATATCAGAAACTTTCAGTACTTCTCTACAAAATGACTATATTTTTGAAACTAACTTTTTTACTCAAAATTTAGAAACCTTTTCGGCTCTTGCCTTTTTATCAGATGGTAATAAAATTTATCCACCTCAAAAATTACATATGTTTCCTTATTTTAAAGAAATAAAATAAAATAAATTTATAGAAAGGACTGATGTCTCATGAACAAAAAAATCTTTTATATTTTCTTTACTTCTACTTTATTTTTTATATTTCTAACCTCATTTTCTTCCTTTTCTTTTGCACTAGGCGACCCTCAAATTGTAGGTAAAATCAATTCTGCCTTTGAAAGCATCGAAAAATGGTTATTAAAAATAGCAACACCAGCAGCAGCTGTTGCAGTTGGAACTGGTGTATTTATGAAAAAATTTAGTTTTGGTGATGAAGAAAAAGTTAGAACAGGAAATAAATTAATTAAAGGATCTTTATTTTCCTATGCCTTTATTCTAGCAATTGACTTAATTTTATCTGCTATCAAATCTTTGGTTAATTAAGGAGGCTTTGTTTGGAAAATTCAACAGATATTACAAAAATTATTATTGATACCATTAATACCATTTTTGAAACTTTATTTAGTTCGATTGATAATAATCTTTATTCTATATTAGATGACATTACTTTTATTAATTCCGATATCTTACAAGACAAAAATTTTGAAAACTTATTTGGCACTTCTGCTTCTAATGGTATATTGCTAATTGCTAACTCCTTTTTACTTGCCTTTATATTATACTATACTGCTAGGTATCTAATGGCTCATTTTACTTATGCACAAACAGAAGCACCTTTTAGTTTTATTATCAAATTAATTTTATGTGGCATTGCCATGAATGGTTCTTTTTTTATCATACAATTTATTCTGGATTTAAATTCTAATGTTTCTCTTGCTATCCGAGGCTTAGGAGAAAACTTATTTCAAAAAGATATATGTTTTTCTGAATTAATTACGACTATTAATTCTAGTATAGCTATTGATACTAATTCACTCAATATTTTTTCCCTCGATGGTTTAATGAAAGGTACCCTAAGTATTTCCCTTTTAAATCTAGTTTTTTCCTATTCGCTTCGTTATATTTTGATAAAAGTATTTGTGTTATTATCTCCCTTTGCTTTTTTATCTTTAACTTTAAATAAAACAAATTGGTTTTTCCGCACTTGGTTCCGTAATTTATTTTCTTTATTATTCATTCAAATTATTGTATCAATTGTTTTACTCATTTTATTTTCAATGGATTATTCTTCTAGCAATTTATTTTCAAAATTTATTTATGTTGGTGGTATTTATGCTTTAATTAGAACTAATTCTTTAGTTCGTGATTTTATTGGAGGTGTTTCCACAGAAGTTTCACAATCTGTGAAAAACTTTGTTGGTTTTAAATCTTAGAAGGAGGTTTTATGAAATTTATTTTTCCACAAAATTATAATTTAAAAAATAAACTATTTGGTATTATTGATTATTCAACAGCTTTTGTTAATGTAATTTGGTATGCCCTTGTTTTTATTCTCGTAAATTTTATTTTTAAAAGTTTAACTTTAAAAATCTTTGTTTTTGTCGTTCTTTGTTTTCCTTTATTATTATTTAGTTTTGCTGGCTTTAATGGTGAAAATATTCTTTACGTTTTTTCTTATCTTACACGTTTTTTATTTAAACCTAAATTATTTCTTTATAGAAAAAAATAAGAATCCTTGAATTTTTTGTCTAAAAAAGTTATAATGTGAATTACCAACTTTATTCTTATGGAGGAAATCAAATGAAGCTAGAACAAAAAGAAAAGTCACTTTTATTTTCAGAAACAACTATACCTGACATATTTTTTTCTGAATATTTATCTGACTTACCAGGAGATTATTTAAAAATTTATTTATATATGACTTTTTTATCTAAATATCATAAAGACATCAAATTAAATGATTTATCGAAAAAGCTAAACATACCTTTAAAAACGATTAATGACGGGATAAAATATTTAGAAGAAAATAATTTAATTTTAAAAAAAACAACTGGATATATTATCATAGATATACAAGAATCTACTCTTCGTAACTTATATACCCCTAATTTAACCATGTCAAAAGAAAAAATAGAACAAACTTCTAAAAATAAGTCAAGAGCCAAAGCAATTGAACATATTAACAATATGTATTTTCAAGGAATTATGGGACCTTCTTGGTATAACGACATTGATTTATGGTTTAAAAAATATGAATTTGATGAACAAGTTATGATCGCTTTATTTGATTATTGCTATCATAGAGGAGCTATGAACAAAAAATATGTGCAAGTTGTCGCAGAAGGTTGGGCTTCCAATAAAATAAAAACATGGAATGACTTAGATCAATATTTTGAAAAACGCGAAAATTTAAATAAATATAATAAAATTATTGCTAAAAAGTTAGGGAAATACGGAAATCTAACAGAATATGAAGAAGCTTATATCGAAAATTGGGTTTTAAATTTTGGTTATGATATGAGTATTATTGAAATTGCTTTAAAAAGAACTACATTAAAACAAAATCCTACATTTGAATATATTAATAATGTAATTACTGACTGGCATGATAGAAATTTAAAAACCGCTAGTGAAGTACAAGCATTTTTAGAACAACGTAAAAAACAAACAAAATCAGAAAAAGATCTAAAAGCAAAAGTAAATAAAACGAACTATGACCAAAGAAATTATGATAATTTAGACTTTTTATATGCTAATCAATCCATTGAAAATAAGGAGGATAAGAAAAATTAAATGTCTCATGAAGTTTTAAATTCTTTATTAAAAGAATACGAACAAAAAAAATTAAAAGCAGAACTAGATTTAGAAAAAAGAAAAGAAGCTTTATATCAAACAATTCCCCAATTAAGGGAAATTGAAGATGAATTAAATCAATTTGCTATTCTTACAACTAAAAATATTTTATTACACAAATCTTCATCTTTAATAGAATTTCAACAAAAAACAGAAGCTTTAAAAAAACAAAAAGTTGAACTTTTACAAAAAGCTAATTTACCTAATAATTATTTAACTCCTAATTATGAATGCTCTATTTGTAAAGATACTGGATATATTTCTCACAATCATTATAAAACAGAAATGTGTAATTGTTTAAAACAAAAGTTACTCGATACTTCTTTTGATCGATCCAATATGACCAATTTGGAAAAAGAAAATTTTAGTACTTTTAATGAAAACCTATTTTCTGATGAAATAGATTTAGCTAAATATCATTTTAATATTTCTCCTAGAGAAAACATTAAGAACATCCAGCAAAAATGCATACAATTTGTTAAAGACTTCGATAATCCCGAAGGAAAAAATTTATTGTTTACTGGTAATACTGGTTTGGGAAAAACCTTTATGTCAAATTCTATTGCACAAGAATTGCTAAAAGCTGGTAAAACAGTACTTTATCAAACAGCACCTATATTACTAGAAAGTGTTATTGATTATAAAATGAGTAAACAAAAAAATCCAAATGATAATATCTATCAATCTGTATTGACCGTCGATTTACTAATTATTGATGATTTAGGTACAGAAAGCTTAAATAGCATGAAATTAAGTGAACTTTTTACAATTTTAAATACTAGAATTTTAAATTTAAACAATAAAGTAACCAAAACCATCATCTCGACTAACCTAAATATTAAAGATATTTTCAATCATTATGAGGAAAGAATTGGTTCAAGAATAGCTGGATATTATGATATTTATTACTTTTTTGGAGATGATTTAAGATTTAAAAACAGGGCTAAGGAATAATCTTTTATTATAAAATGTAACATAAAACCAACTTAAAATTTTTAAGTTGGTTTTATGTTTTTATTTATCTTCTTCGCCTTCTACATTCATGTCTTGGCTTAATGTCTCTATGCTAACTACTTTTCCTCCGTCATTTGTTCTCATTAAGGTAACACCTTGTGTTGATCTTCCAAGAACACTAATATCATCTACTTTTAGCCTAATAATCGTTCCTGTGTTAGTAACTAACATAACATCGTCACCTTCTACTGCAATTCTTACTCCTACTAGTTTTCCTGTTTTTGATGTAATTTTATAAGTAATAACTCCTTTTCCGCCTCTATTTTGTACTCTATATTCATCTAATTCTGTTCTTTTTCCAAATCCATTTTCTGTAATAGCAAGTAGAGTAGCCTTTCCTCCAGCAATAACCGATTCCATTCCAATGACTTCGTCATCTTCATCTAGTCGAATTCCTATCACTCCTTGTGAAACTCTACCAATTGGACGTACATCTTTTTCATCAAAAGTAATACACATACCATTTTTGGTTACTAATACAACATTATCTTCTCCATCTGTTAATCTAACATCAATTAATTCATCGTCTTCTTTTAAAGTAATTCCTTGAAGTCCTGTTTTTCTAGTTGAATCATATTCTTTTAATGCTGTTTTCTTAATTAGACCATTTTTAGTAGCCATTAATAAGTATTTTCCTTCTGCAAAATTCTGAATTGGAATAACAGCTGAAACTTTTTCTCCCGCATCTAAACTTAATAAGTTTACAATTGCTGTTCCTCTAGCCGTTCTTCCTGCTTCTGGAACTTCATAACCTCTCAATTTATATAATTTACCTTTATTGGTAAAGAATAAAACCATGTCATGAGTAGAAGCAGTAAAGATTTGTTTTACAAAATCTTCTTCTCTTGTTGTCATTCCTGTAATTCCTTTTCCACCTCTTCTTTGGCTCTTATATGTGTCAATTGGCATTCTTTTGATATAACCGAAGTGTGTTAAAGCAACGACACATTGCTCTTCTTTAATTAAATCTTCTAAGTCAATTTCTCCTTCTGCTGCTACAATTTTGGTTTTTCTTTCATCGCCAAATTTATCTCTTATTTCAATTAATTCTTCTTTTATAATTTCAAATACTAATCTTTCACTATTTAAAATCTCTCTTAAATGAGCAATTAATTCCATTAATTGTTTATATTCTTCTTCTATTTTTTCACGTTGCAAACCTGATAATGTTTTCAGCCTCATGTCTAAGATAGCTTGTGCTTGTACATCTGTTAAACCAAATCTTTCCATTAATCTCTCTTTTGGATCATCGTAAGAAGAACGAATAATGCTAATGACTTCATCAATATTATCGATAGCTATTTTTAATCCTTCTAAAATATGTGCTCTTGCTAGGGCTTTGTCTAATTCAAACTGAGTTCTTCTTAAAATAACTTCTTTTCTGTGGTCAATATAACAGTCAATACACTGTCTTAATGTTAATATTTTAGGTTCCCCATTTACTAATGCAAGCATGATAATACCAAATGTTGTCTGCATTTGTGTATGTTTAAATAATTGATTTAGCACAACTTGTGGATTAGCATCTCTTTTCAATTCAATAACAACTCTTACTTTATCTTTTCTGTCCGATTCGTCTCTACATTCAGAAATTCCCTCTACCTTTTTGTCTTTTGATAAGTCTGAAATGGTTTTTATTAGATTGGCTTTATTGACTTGATATGGTAAAGAAGATACGATAATTCTCTGTCTATTTCCACTCATTTCTTCTATTTCTGTCTCAGCACGTAGTGTTATTTTTCCTCTACCTGTTTTATACGCTTGTTTAATTCCTTCCATTCCCAAAATAATTCCCTCTGTTGGGAAATCTGGTCCTTTAATAACACTCATTAAATCTTCATCTGTCACTTCATCTTCATCAATTATTTTAATAATTCCATTAATTACTTCTGTTAAATTATGTGGTGGTATATTAGTTGCCATACCTACTGCAATTCCTGATGAACCATTAATTAAAAGTGCTGGTATTCTAGCTGGCAATACAGTTGGTTCTTGTAATCTGTCATCGTAGTTTGGCATAAAGTTTACTGTATTTTTTT
Source organism: uncultured Clostridium sp. (assembly GCA_947567695.1). Classification (GTDB taxonomy): domain Bacteria; phylum Bacillota; class Clostridia; order TANB77; family CAG-508; genus CAG-269. The sequence continues at coordinate 50,869 of CANONT010000005.1, read as the reverse complement.
CAATATCTGTCAACATGTACTCTGAAATTTTTGCCATTCTTGCTTCTGTATACCTCATAGCTGCAGCACCATCACCATCAACTGATCCAAAATTTCCGTGTCCATCAATTAACATATATCTCATAGAAAAATCTTGTGCTAATCTTACCATAGCATCATATACTGAACTATCACCATGTGGATGATATCTACCAAGCACAGACCCTACTGTATTAGCACATTTTCTATATGGTTTATCTGCTGTAATTCCATCTTCATGCATAGCATATAGAATTCTTCTGTGTACAGGTTTTAATCCATCTCTTACATCGGGAAGTGCTCTTGATACAATAACACTCATTGCGTAGTCAATATAAGCTGTTCTCATTTCTTTTTCGATGTCTCTTTCTATGATTTTTCCGTCCATTCTTTCTTGTTTTTCTTCCATCTTTTTAACTTCCTTTCCCTGTCGATTTAGCTTATTTTTTACGTTTTAATTATACTAAAACAAATTTAAATTTGCAAGCTAAATAACGGGAAAAACTAGAAAAAGTTTAGGGAAATTAAGCGTTTAGCATATCCTATAATCGTTTTATGTTTTGATACAATTTATAATTAAATTAATACCATCAATAAAGCCTTGTCTATAAAATTCTTTATTATAAGCAGCAATTTTTACACTATAATTCTCTTCTATCTTTTCAAAAGTTCTTAATAATTCTTTCGGTTTTGATGTATCTTCTAAAAGTTGCTTTGTATTGATATCTTGTATTTGCTCTTTTACTTTTCTGTTGGCTTGTTTCATTTTTTCGTCTAATGTTTTTTCTTCAGCTTGATAAATTAGATTTAAAATATCTTTATATTTAATATTCTCCTCCATACAAATTTCCTCCTTGTTTTATAGTATTTGATATTTTTATTCCTTTTTATTCATAATTCTTGTATTTTTTCTTTTTTCAATGATTTTATGTAAGTTTTTTTGTCAAATCTATTTGATCTTGTGTTAAATTAAAATCTTGACCATTATTTTTAATTAAATTATGCAAAATTTCAATTGTTCTAGCTTCATTGATTGTTTGTTCAATAGGAGCTATATTCTTTAATTGCTTTTCTATCTTATTATATTCCTTTTCCATTCCTTTAAAATTTTTCTCTTCAAAATAGTTTTTCCAATTGCTAATATATTTTTCTGTGTTTTCAATGGATGCATATTGTTTATCAAAAGTACTTTCTATATTATTTTCTATATTCGTTAAGATAACATTTTTCCCTTGTTTTATTGTTTTAGCAACGGTATGATTAATTAATCCTGCTTGTTTCACTTTATCAATTACAGTATCTAATAAAGAGGACATCCCATCAATAATTCCACCAGATTTTACTGCATTTCTCATTTGAGAAACATTTTCAAAATTTCCTGTTACCACGCCAATCGCACTTTTCCCTAAATCAATAGCATCTTTAATTGTTTTACTAATTCCTTCTTTTAATCCATAATTTAATAAATTATCTTTTATATTAATCATTTGATCTTCTATCATGTCTGGTAAAATAGTTCTTATTCCAATATCTACTGCTGTATTAATTGTTTTCCCCAATGTAGTTTCTAAAAAATTTTTCTGCATATTTTCATTCACTAAATTTTTATCTACTTTTAAATCATTACTTATTTCCATGTATTTTTCCTTCTTTCAATTATATTCAACTTTTTTCTTTGTTTTTTTCATTGATTTCTTTGCTATATGTAAACTGATTTTTTAACTTTTTTTGATTTTTCTATTTCTTTTCTTTTTGTTATTTGCCTAATAAATCTTTAAATCTTTTTCTCTCTTTTTTTGAGTAAAATTTTCAAATTTATTTTTTTTCATTTATCTCTTTTTTTATTTTTTTGAAATCTTTAAAATTAATTTTTTTTTTTATAAAATCTTGATAATTATTTTATTTTTAATTTATTATATTTTTTAATATTATTTATTTTTTATTATTAATTTATTATATTATTTTTTAATTTTAAATTGTTTTTTATTTTGTTTTTTTGAATGTATTTTATTAATAAATAATAAAACAAAAATAACCCTTATTTATATTATTTATTTTTAATTTTTACTTTTTTTATAATTTAAAATTTTAATTTTTTCTAAAATTATTTTATTTAATTAATTATTTAATTTAATTTTTTATTTTATAAATAATTTTATTAATTTCCTTTTTTATTCTTTTGTTTTTTAATAAAAATTTTTTTCTAAAATAATTATTTAAAATAAAATTAAAAATTATATTTTCTTTTATATCATAAATTTTATGATTGGGAGATATAGAATGATAGATTAAATTCTTATTAATTGAATGAAATTTTCTCTTATTTGAAACAATATGTAAACTGTTTTTATTTATTTTCCACTTTTGTAAATAGCCAACTAATGTCTTTTGTATTTCGTTAATGCCTAATATTGTTGGCTCCATTAATACAAAATTTATGTCACTATTTTTTAATAGTATTTCATTAATGGTATCAAAATTATTTTTAGATAAATCTACAAGAATAAAATTATAATCATATTTTATTGTTTTTAAATAAATAAAAATAATTTTTTTTATTATTTTTTCTTTTTGTTTTATTTTATTATGAAATAAATTGTACAATCCATAAAAAAAATTAAAATTTTTATTTATTTTTTGAGTTTTTAAACGAATTATTTGTTTTATCTGATATTGATAAATTGTATTTTTTTTATTAATTAATATTTTATACTCATGATAGATCCTATTTTTTATATTTCTTCTTTTTTTATTAAATTTATTTTTATTTATTTTTTTATTTTTTTCAAAATAATTCTTTTTTTTCTTATTTCTTTTTAAGATAAGACTCAAATCATTTTTTTCAAAATCACCATCTATTAATAAAACTTTATAATTTTTTTCAGAAAGATATTGACTTATAATTAGGGATAAGGTGGTTTTTCCGCTTTTGGAATTACCTGAAAATGTTATAATTTTGGTTGACATATTCCTTGAATTATTGACTTTTTTTATCTTATTTAGCATGTTTTTTACTTTTTTTTCTATTTCTTCTTTTATAATATTGGTATCGTTATGTCTTTTATTTTTTCGCTTAGTTTTGTGATTTTCTATTTCTTTATCTTTATTATCTCTTTCTTCAACGATTTTTCTTAATCTAACAATTTCTTCTTCCATATTTATTTCTTTTTTATTAATTATTTTTATCATTTCTTTTAAATTAATTTTATTATTATAATAAATATCTACTATATTATTTTTTAGTAATAACTTTTCTAATTCATTATTTTCTTTTTCTAAAATAAAAATAATTTTTATTTCTTCCTTAATTAGTCTTATTTTTTTTATTAGTGTTTCTAATTTAATTTCACCTAATATTTTTTCACTTAAAATAATCATATCGATATTATGATTCTCTTCTAATATTTCTAAAATTGCTTCTCGATATTGAATATCTTTTCCTATTATTTTAAAGTTATTTTCTTTTTTTAATTCTTCGTTTAATTTAGGATTATTAATTGCTGTTATGATTTTTTTCATTTTTATCACCTTCAAGAATCTTTCTTTCTGCTTCGGAACATTCTATTTTTGTCAAAATATGATTTTCTCCAACAAACATTAAACATTCTCCTCTTTTTAAAGATTTAATTTCTACTTTTTCCTTTTCTGACAAATTTGCAAATTCAGATAGAATTTTTATATTTTCCTCCTCTAAAGCAAAAAACGTTTTAATACTAGAATTATTTAAAATACTTTTCCCATAGATACCATCTTCTAAGCTAAAAATATCTGAAATATCTTGTGTAATAGCCACACTACTTCCTCCATATTTTCGGATTGTTTTAAATATTTTATAAATAAAACTTGCTACTTCTTTATTTGAAGTAACACCAATTAATCTCCAAATTTCATCTAAATAAATTGCTTTTTTTTCTTCTCTATTTTCTTTTATTTTATCCCAGAAAATATCAGTGAATAAATACATTCCGTATTTCAAATTTTCTTCTCCTAGATCATAAACATCCGCAATGATTAAGTCATTGTTTAACTCTATACTAGTGTAGTAATTAAAAAATTTCATAGAACCTTTTACAAAAGGAATTAATTTAGTTTGAAATCTTTTCGTTCTTTTATCTTTTCCTAAGATATTATATAAATCTTCTAATAAAGGCATATCCTTAGAAGTTTTAAATTCCTTCCCTAGTATTTTTTCATCATTTGATTTATACAAGCTATCATCGCTAAAAGTAATTTCTTTTGTCTCATACGTTTCTATTAATTTTTCTTCTATTAATGCTTTTTCTTCTTCGTTTAATTCGCCAAATACCAAATTAAAAAAGCCAATTAACTTTCCTATCTTAGTTGCTAAGTAACCACTTTCTCCTTCTTCTATACTTTCTTTTCTAATATCTAAGATGTTAATAAAAGTATTAGAATTCGGTCCTATTTTTATATGTGTCCCTTTTAATCGTTTACATAAATTTTCGTATTCTCTTTCTGGATCTATAATATATTGTCTAATTCCTAATAACTTATACCTTACAATTAGTAGCTTTGTATAAAAAGACTTTCCAGCACCACTTGTTCCAAATATACAGATGTTTGCATTTTTATATTTACTTGTATTGTATCGATCGATAAATACTAAGGAATTATTGTAAATGTTGGTACCAATAAAAATGCCATCATCATCAAATATCGTAGATGAAATAAAGGGATAAGTCGCTATTAGCCCAGTTGTTAACATATTTCTTTTTGCTACTCCTTTTATCATTTCTAAATTCTCTGCTAGCGGTAAACATCCCATGAAAAGTTCTTCTTGCCTAAAATTAGCCCTCCTAGTTTGCATTCCTTTGCTTTGTGTAATCCCTTCTAGTTTATTTAAATAATACTCTAATTCTTTTATACTTTCTGCATAAACATTTATGTAAATATATAAAAAATAAATATCCTCATTATTTACCTGTATTTCTTTTCTAATGTATTTTGCATCATTATAAGCAAAAGCAACAATATCAATATCTTGCCTATTTTGGTTGGTTTCCTTCAATTCTACTCCTACATTTCCAATATGATAAGTCAAATCTTTTATTGTTCTATAACTATCTTGTTTTTCATAGAAAATTGACAAGTTCATATTGATATTGGTTTCAATTAGAGTTTTTAATAGTATATCAGATTGCTCTCTATAATAATTTACAACTATTAAGCCTCCATAGTATAAATTATCTATTTCTATATATTTAGGATTTTCCAAATTGATATAAGTTGGTGCTATTTCATCTTTGTCAGAGATAGCACCTTCCATAAGCATGAATGGTTTTATGTTCCTTTTTTTAATAATTTTATTCCTCCCTCTTATAATTTTTTACATTTAATTCTTTCCTAGTATTTAGAAAAGATTTTAATATCTTTAAAGTTTCCTCTTTTGTATTGACTTCAAATACTGAATTCCCACATCTGGATAGACACTCTTTGATTTTAAAATATCTTTCTTTTAAATCATTTTTTATAATTTCAAATGATTCATTATATTCTTGTTCTTTTGAAATTTTTTTAGAAATAATAAGATAAAAATTTTTAGAAGATGATTTTTTACTTGCATTGATTTCATTAATATACTCAATATAATTTTCAGCTATCTCTTTTAAATATTGATTTTCTTTTTTTTGGATATTTTTTTGAATGTTAGAAATATTTTTTTCTAAATTTTCTTTACTACTTTGAACTAAAATTTGAATATCAAAATGACATGTTTTTAAAAAAATTTTATAAGAATTTAAAATGGCTTGTTTTTCCAAATCTGATTTTAGGTTGTAATTGATTGGCGTAACTTTTAATATTTTAATATATTTATTCTTAGTTTTAATCATTCCATTATTTTGTATCTCTTCAATGGGAATCCAACTCTGTGTAGTGGATTGTTCCTTTATTTTTTTCACCTCCTATTGGAAACGATTTTACATGATTTCATAATGATTGTCAAGAAAAACTCATCGTCTTTTTTCGACATTTTTTAAAATTTAACATAATATTTTTATTTTTCTGTATAATTTTTTTATATTGGTTTATACTAATTTCATAAGGTTAATAATAGTTGAGCCAAGAGTATAAATGGATTTTGATTAGTTCATTTGTATTCGGACAAAGATGTATTATGGTGTATTTTTTATATTATAATAGGTCGGCGATAAGAATATATTATTTGTTTGTAGGCTGTATAATTTTGATTTTTTATTCTTTGATATATGGTCAAATGATAGGTAATATACTCGAGCTAAGATTATTTTTATATCTAGTGTATGTTTTTATAAAGTGGTTATTAGTAGTCCTTTTAGGATGAATATAGTTACTTGTGGTGTACTAATAGTCGAGCGAATGATTAATATGTGTGGTATGGGGCTTATTTATATAGTAATGTATATTAGGTTTAAATATTAGATATATTAGTTTTAGTGGAGATTATTATTAGCTTTATAATTAATGCCAGATCGATTGAATTGATCTGGCATTAAATTTTGCGATGTGCAATGGGGACGTTTCCTTTTGCACATCACATATAAAAATATTTACGGCAATGTGCAAAAGGAAACGTCCCCATCGCACACCCATCGCACATCAAAATTAGATGTCTAAGTTCTTTACATATTTTGCATTAGATTGAATGAATTCTCTTCTTGGTTCTACTTCGTCTCCCATTAATAGTGTAAAGATTTCGTCTGATTTAATAGCATCATCCATTGTTACTTTTATCAATGTTCTAGTTTCTGGATTCATTGTTGTTTCCCATAGTTGTTCTGGATTCATCTCTCCTAAACCTTTATATCTTTGTAAGCCTAATTGATCTCTTGCAATTCCTTTTTCTTCTAACTCTTTATAAGCTTGTTCTAAATCATCATCTGTGTAACAATATCTATCTTGCATTCCTTTTTTAGATAGTTTATATAATGGTGGTTGTGCTAAGTATACGTTTCCATTTTCAATTAATGGTCTCATATAACGGAAGAAGAAAGTTAACAATAATGTTCTAATATGTGCTCCATCGACATCGGCATCTGCCATAATGATAACTTTTCCATATCTAATTTTGGTTACGTCAAAATCACTACCAATTCCTGCTCCTACCGCTAATATAACAGGATTTAATTTATCGTTTCCATAAATCTTATCTGCTCTTGCTTTTTCTACATTTAACATTTTTCCCCATAATGGTAAAATAGCTTGGAATTTTCTATCTCTTCCCTGTTTTGCACTTCCTCCTGCTGAGTCTCCCTCTACGATATATACTTCACATTCGTCTGGATTTTTACTACTACAATCTGCTAATTTTCCTGGTAAAGTAGATGTTTCTAGTGAATTTTTCTTTCTTGCTAATTCCCTAGCTTTTCTAGCTGCTTCTCTCGCTCTGGAAGCACTAATACATTTTTCTAAAATAGCTTTTGCTACATTAGGATTTTCTTCTAAAAATGATGATAACGCTTCATTTACCATACTTTGTACAACACCTGTAACTTCACTATTTCCCAATTTCGTTTTGGTTTGTCCTTCAAATTGTGGTTCTTTTACTTTAACAGAAACAACTGCTGTGATCCCTTCTCTGATATCTTCTCCTTGTAAATTAGCATCTTTTTCTTTTAAAATGTTATGACTTCTTGCATAATCATTAAAAACTTTTGTTAAAGATCTTTTAAATCCTTCTAAATGTGTTCCTCCTTCTATGGTATTTATGTTATTAACAAAAGTATAAATATTCTCTGAATAGCTTGAAGTATACTGTATTGCTATTTCTACTGGTACTTCTCCATCTTTCTCAATATAAATAGGTGCTTTATGTAACTTTTCTTTGTTTTTATTCAAAAATTCCACAAAGGAATTTAATCCACCTTCAAAACAGAAATCAGCTTTTTTAGGAGTCTCTTCTCTTTGATCTTCAATTGTTATTTTTAATCCTTTTGTTAAAAAGGCTATTTCTCTAAATCTTTTTTCTAATACCTCATATTCATAATCTGTTGTTTCAAAAATAGTATCATCTGCTAAAAATCTTACCTTTGTTCCTGTTCCTTCTGCTTCTCCTACTTTTTCTAGTTTTTGAGTCGTTTTTCCTTTTTCAAATTTCATTTGATATAAAAATCCATCTCTTCGAATCGTCACTTCTGTCCAGTTTGACAAAGCATTTACAACAGATGCACCAACACCATGAAGTCCTCCTGATACTTTATATCCACTATCTCCACCAAATTTTCCTCCTGCATGTAATACGGTATATACTGTTTCTGCTGTTGATATCTTGGTTTTAGGATGAATTTCTACGGGAATTCCCCTTCCATTATCTTCAACACATATAATATTATTCGGTTCTATCGTAACATTTATCTCTGTACAATATCCAGCTAATGCCTCATCTACCCCATTATCCACAATTTCATAAACTAAATGATGAAGTCCTCTAACGGATGTACTTCCTATATACATACCTGGTCTTTTTCTTACGGCTTCTAGTCCTTCTAATACTTGAATTTGGTCTGCACCATATTCGTGATTATATTTTTCCATTTGTGATTCCTCCTTCTTTCACATTATATATTAAAACTTTTTTATTTTCAACCTTTATTTTTTCGGTACAAGTAATAATTACTTGTGTATTTTCTATCTTTTCTAAAAAACTTTTAATTCTTTTTTCATCTAATTCAGACATAAAATCATCTAATAACAAAATTGGCTCTTCCCCGATTTCTTCTTTTACAATCTTTAATTCTGATAATTTTAAAGAAAGAATTGCCGTTCTATGTTGTCCTTGTGAACCATAGATATCAATTGGTTTCTCATTAATAGCTATTTTAAAATCATCTCTATGAATTCCTTTTGTCGTAAAACCTTTTATTATGTCAAGTTTTCTTCTTTGCTTTAATAATTTAGCATATTCTTCTTTGGTTTTACACTCTGATTCATATACTATTTCAATTTCTTCTTTTTGATTGGTTATTTCTTGATGTATTTTTTTTATCTTTTCTTTTATTTTATTGATATATTCATTACGATATTGATAAATGATGATGGCTTCTTCTATTAATTTTTCATCCCAAATCTCTAATAAATTTTCATCTTTGTTTTTTTCCCTAATCTGTTTTAAATAATTATTTCTTTGTTCAATCGTTTTTAAATATAAATTTAAATGATACATATAATTAGGTTTTAATTGACTAATCATAATGTCTAAAAATCTTCTTCTATTTTGAGGACCACCTTTTAGAATATCAATATCATCTGGTGTAAAAATTACTGTATTAATATTTCCTAATAATTCGCTTAATTTTTTTATTTTGATACCATTTAAATAAATACTTTTTTTATTAGATAATTCAATTTTTACTTTTCCTTCTCGATCTGATTTTTGATATTGTATTTCCACTTCTGCTTTTTTAGCATTTAAATTTATCATTTCTCTATCTTTTTTAGCCCTAAAGGATTTTCCCATGCTCCCTAAAAAGATAGCTTCTATTATATTCGTTTTTCCTTGTGCATTTTCTCCATAAAATAAATTAATACTTTTTTCTAATTCAATTTCTTCTTTTTTATAATTTCTAAAATGATTTATTTTAATTTTTTTTATCCACATATTCTTCTCCATTTGTGTATAATTTTTATTCAAATAAATTTATTTTAATTTTTTTAAGCTAATATGAATTTATCTCGTGCAATTTATTACATATTTTCTTTTTTTATCTATTTTTATCTTTTTATTCCTTTTTTTTACTATTTTTTTCATTTTTTGTTTTTATTTTCCACAAAAATTTAAAGTTTGTGGAAAATTTTATTTTTTATAAAAATTAAGATTTTCCAACAATCACTTGCATAGAAAATCTTAATTTTTTTCTAATCTTCTTTTAATCGAATTGGTAAAATCATATAAGTATAATCATTATTTTCAATTGATTTTATTAAACATGGTGATATACTAGTTCCAAATTCAATATAAACTTCCTCATCTTCAATCGCTTTTAAGCTATCTAAAAAATATTTTGGGTTAAATCCTACTTCTAAGTTTTTTCCCTCTGTTGCTACATATAGCTCCTCTTTGGCATCTCCTGTTTGATTGGTACACGAAATAATGACTTTTCCAATATCCACTTGTACTTTTACTGGATATTTTTTTTCTTTTTCAACTGCTGATGTTGCTATTAAGCTAATTCTTTCAAAACTATTTTGGATATTATTTTTATTTACTTTGATTCTTGTATCCCAATTACTTGGAATAACACTTTTATAATTTAAAAATTCACCATCTAAAATTCTTGTTACAACTTTACAATTATCAATTTCAAATAAAGCTTGATTTTTAGCAATCCCTATTTTTACTGTTTCAGGAGAATCTGTAATAATTTTATTCACTTCATTTAATGTTTTTCCTGGAATAACCGCTTGAAAATCATTACTTTGTTTATTTAGATAAATATCTCGTAAGGCTAATCGAAATCCGTCAACAGAAACTAAAGTTAATTTATTATTTTCGATTTCAAATAAACAACCTGTAAAAATAGGTCTACTTTCTTCTGTACTAACCGCAAAAATTGTCTTTCTTATCATATTTTTTAAAACGTTTTGCTCTACTTCTATTGAATTTTCTACTTCTATCTTTGGAAGTTCTGGAAATTCTTCAGGGTTCATTGTAGCTAATTTATATAATGCCCCTTCACATTCAATTTCTAATAAATTTTTATCATTAATAAAAATATGAATTTCTGTATCTGGCAATTTTCTAATAATTTCACTAAACATAATGGCATTTACTACTGTACTTCCCTGTTCTTTTACTTCACATTCCATAACATATTCAATTCCTATTTCTAAATCATAGGTGGTTAATTTTATTTCTTTATCATTTGTTTGAATTAGTATTCCTTCTAGTATTGGCATAGTAGTTTTTGAAGCTACGCCTTTTACTACGGAATTAATAGCTTTTAGGATGGTATCCTTATAACAAACTATTTTCATTTTGCTCCTCCTTTATATTATATATAATATTATTAGTAGTAATAGTATTAGGTCTTGTGGAAAATGTGGAAAACTATGTTGAAAGTTGAAATCCCTAAAAAAATGAATGTTTATAACCTAGTGGAAAACTTTGTCATTTATCCACAAGTTTCAACAACATTTGTGAAAAATTGAGATATACACAGTTTTTACACAGGTTATTAACATAGGGGTGTTGATATCCAATGTCCCAGTTCCGTAAGAACAGATTAACTCGATTTTGACAAACAATAATTTTTCAAACACAAATTTCAAAAAAGTTACATTTCATTTTTCATTACTGTTGTTTCCCATCGATAATAATATTTTTCACACTATCCACAATTAACTTAGTATTATTTTTTTCTTTTATTTCTTTTTCTATTTTTTTACAACCATGCATTACAGTGGAATGATCCCTTCCCCCAAAGTCAGTTCCTATTTGAGGATAAGACATGTTTGCTATTTCTCTACATAAGTACATGGCAATTTGTCTTGGGAAAGCAATATCATTAGATCGCTTATTACTAGATAAATCTTCTTTATCGATGCTAAAATATTTGGCAACGGTTTCTTTAATAAAGTCTGAAGATATTACTTTTTCACTTTCGTATTTAAATTCATTTATGATTTTTTCAGCTAATTCTATGGTAATGGGACTATGTGTTAAAGAAGCGATTGCTACTACTTTATTAAATACACCTTCCAGTTCCCTAATGTTAGAGTCAATTTTATTTGCAATGTTAGAAAGAATATAATCATCAATGATCACATTTTCATCTTGTGCTTTTTTTCTTAAAATAGCAAAACGTGTTTCATAATCTGGGCAAGAAATATCTGCTAATAGCCCCCATTCAAATCTTGATTTTAAACGATCTTCTAAAAAGGGAATGTCTCTTGGTGGTTTATCACTGGAAATAATAATTTGCTTTTTTTCTTCATACAAAGAATTAAAAGTATGGAAAAATTCTTCTTGTATTCTTTCTTTGCCAGCGATAAATTGAATATCGTCAATTAATAGAACATCGATATTTCTATATTTATTTCTGAAAATCTCATTCTTATTATCTTTTATAGCATTGATTAATTGATTTGTGAATTTTTCAGAAGTAACATATAAAACATTATAATTTCTGTTATTTTCAAACATTCTATTTCCTATGGCATGCATTAAGTGTGTTTTTCCTAAACCAACTCCACCATATAGAAATAAAGGATTATAAGCTTCAGCTGGTTTATTATTACCAACTGCTAAAGCTGCAGCATGTGCAAATTTATTGTTTTCTCCTACGACAAAAGTTTCAAAAGTATATTTTGAATCTAATGTTGGATTATTGGATTTGATTTCTTCGGTATCAGGATTTATGTTACTATCTTCCAATAATTCTCCTTTGTTTTCTTTTGCTTCTTTTTCTAAGTCGATTACTGTATAAGTCCAATCTCTATTGGTAATAAAGCTTAAAGTGTTCAAAAGTAAAGGTTTGTATTTTGTTTCTACAAAATCTTTTTGATATTCTGAAACCGTTGTAAAAACAATATGATTACCATCTATACTTCTAATTTCTAAAGGTGCAATCCATGTAGTATAAGAAATTTGTGTTAGTTCTTTTTTTAATTCATCTTTTATTCTTTTTATTAGCTCTTTTTTATCAAAGGTCATGTTTGAAATCATCCTCTCTTATAAAGTTGTCCACAAAATTATCCACAAGTGTTGATAAGATTGTCATATTTTTGTAAATATAAACATAATTATTACGAACATAAATTTAAGTATTATCAATAAAAATCTCTTATATTTTTTTACTTTCTAATCATAACAGATTTATAAACAAGAAGTCAATAAAATTGTGGAAAAAAATTTTTTTATGTGGATAAAAGTAAAAAAAAATGTGGAAAACTTAAAAGGTAACATAAATTTATAAAAAAATTTTAAATACTATTGACTTTTTATCTTCTTTTGCTGTATAATCGATATACTCGTTAATTATCAGTAGGAGGTGTAGGGAAAATGAAAAGAACATTTCAACCAAAAAATAGACAAGAAAAAAGAGAACATGGATTTATGAAAAGAATGAAAACAAGAGCAGGAAGAAATATATTAAAAGCAAGAAGAGCAAAAGGTAGAAAAAAATTAACGGCATAATTTTGCTAGCTGAGAAAGGTCGCAGAAGCTGACCTTTTAAGGCGTAATGAGAGTAGATTTTTCATTGAATTTGCCTTGAAAGAAAGGAAAAGAAACATGAAAAATACCGAAATGTTAAAAAAAAATTATGAATTTAGAAATGCTTTATCAAAAGGAAATTATTACACAGGAAATTGTATAGAAGCTTTTATCCACAAAAATAAAAAGCAAGATAGCAACCTTTTAGGCATTGCTATTAGTGTTAAAATAGCAAAAGCAGTAAAAAGAAATTATATTAAAAGATTAATTAGAGAAAACTATCAATTTTATGAAAACTTTTTAAAAAAAGGCTATACAATCGTGTTTTTATGGAAGAAAAAAGTAGATACAAAAAATGCTAATTTTCAGAATGTTAAAAAAGACATGAGAAAAATTTTTGATAAAGCAAATATAATAGAGGAAACTATATGAAAAAATTACTGATATGGCTCATTAACGGATATCAAAAGCATATATCCGCATGGCTAGAGAGTAAAAATATTCATTGCAAATATTATCCAACTTGCTCCGAATATACCAAACAAGCTATTCAAAAGTATGGAGCATTAAAAGGAATTATCAAAGGAATTAGTAGAATTTTAAGATGTAATCCTTTTTCAAAAGGTGGATATGATCCATTAAAATAAAATGAGGAGGAATTCATACATGTTTGAATTTTTTGCAAATTTTTTTGGTTATTTACTATCGTTTTTGTATGGTATTGTCAATAATTATGGAATTGCCATTATTTTATTTACCATTATCATAAAATTATTACTGTTACCTTTGTCCATAAAACAGCAAAAAACAATGAAGAAAAGTGCTAAAATGCAGGAAAAAATGAAGGTATTACAATTCAAATATAAAAACGATCCAGATAAGATGAACCAAGAAATGATGAATTTGTACAAGACAGAGAATATGAGTCCTTTCAGTGGATGTTTAACAGCGATTGTACAATTATTATTATTACTTTCTATTTTTTATTTAGTAAGAAGTCCAATCACTTATATGGAAAAGGTTTCAGCTGATGATATCAATAAATACATCTCTCAATTGCAAGAAGAGGGAAAAGAAATTAGTAAGGTATATCCAGAAATTGATTTAATTAGAGAATATAATTGGTTAAAAGAAAAAAATCCAGATGACAGTAATATAGAAAAATTAAATCTTCAGATGAATTTCTTAGGGTTGGATTTAAGTAAAATACCACAACAAAACATGTCAGATTATACGGTTTATATTATTCCAATTTTATATATTATATCTTCTTTTATATCAATACGAATGACAACAGCAATGCAACAAAAACAGAATGAGAAGAAAAAGGAAACTGTAATCGATGGAGAAACAGGAAAAGAAATAGAAGAACAGAGTGGAAATGAAATGGATGCCGTTATGCAAACCAACAAGATGATGTCTTGGATGATGCCAATTATGTCTATTTCTATTGCATTTGTTGCCCCACTGGGATTAGCTTTATACTGGTTAATAAATAATATTTTAATGATTTTAGAAAGATTTATTTTAGATAAGGTTATTAAGCAAGAAGATGAGGAGGAATAATCTATGGAAAAAACTATTATTGCGGAAGGAAAAACAACAAATGAAGCGATTGAAAATGGTTTAAAACAATTAAAAGTTCCAAAAGATTGTGTCGATATTAAAGTTTTGGAAAATGAAGATAAAAGAAGTTTTTTTAGTATATTAGCTCCTAGAGTAGTTAAAGTAGAAATGACAATCAAAGAACCAAAAGCAAATTATGATAAAATAAAAAAAGAAATTGAATTAAGTCAAGAAGAACAAAATAAAGCACAAGAAAATTTAGAGAAATTTTTAAAAGAATTCGTTTTAAAATTACCAGAAGGAACTACCTATAACATTGAAAAATCAACAGAAAATTTAAAAGTAAACATAATAGGAAAAGAGCTAGGATATTTAATTGGGTATAGGGGAGAAACCTTATATGCTTTGCAAAGTGTTTTATCATCTATTGCAAGTAAAGGAATACAAAATAGAGTGAGAGTGATTTTAGATATAGAAGGTTATAAAGCAAAAAGAGAAAAAACGTTAGAAGATTTAGCCGATAAAGTAGCAAAGACAGTTATTAGAACGAAAAATCCTATTAAGTTAGAACCAATGCAAGCTTATGAAAGAAAGATTATTCATAGTAAGTTACAAAAAAATACAAGAGTTGAGACAATAAGTGTGGGAGAAGAACCATATAGAAGAATTATCGTTTCTTTAAGAAAATAATCAAATAGATAAAATCGGAGGTCAAAGGTCGGATTTTACAAGATAATTGTAAACTACCTATGCCTCTTTTTTTATTCTATTAAATTTAAAAAAGTCAAAAAGGAGAGAAATATATGAGTACAATCGCATCTATATCTACGGCACCACGGAATTGGAGGTATTGGAATTATACGAATGAGTGGAAAAGATTGTTTTACCATTTTAAATAAAATCTTTCAACCAAAAACTAAACAAGAGATAGAAAAAATAAAAGGTTATACCATAAAATATGGAAATATCATAGAAAATGGAACTATGGTAGATGAAGTACTGGTTTCTTATTTTAAAGCTCCAAGGAGCTATACAACAGAAAACATGTGTGAAATTAATTCACATGGTGGCAACATTATGGTAAAAAAGATTTTAGAGCTATGTTTAAAAAATGGAGCAGAATTGGCAGAACCAGGCGAATTTACGAAAAGGGCATTTTTAAATGGAAGAATTGACTTATTACAAGCAGAATCTGTTATTGATGTAATTCATGCAAAATCAGAAAGAGAAGCCAAAACAGGAATGAAGCAATTAGAGGGCATTCTATCAAAGCAAATAGCAGAAATTAAGCAAAATATATTAGATGTCATGGTAAATATAGAAGTTGCCATTGATTATCCAGAATACGATGTAGAAGATTTAACCAATCAACAGATATTAGATATGTTGCTACAAGTAGAAGATAAATTAAAAAAACTTGAGAAGAGTTTTGATAATGGGAAATTAATAAAAGAAGGAATAAAAACAGCTATTATAGGGAAGCCAAATGCTGGTAAATCATCGCTTTTAAATGCTATTTTAAAAGAAGAAAGAGCCATTGTAACCGAATATGAAGGAACTACTAGAGATACGATAGAAGAATTTGTTAATATCAATGGAATACCTTTAAAATTAATTGATACAGCAGGCATTAGACAGGCAAAAGACGAAGTAGAAAAAATAGGAATAGCAAAAGCAAAAGAAATAGCACAAGAGGCTGATTTAGTGATCAGTATTTTTGATAGTACCAAAGAGTTAACGCCAGAAGATGTAGAAATACTAGAATTAAGCAAAAATAAAAAGTCAATTATTTTATTAAATAAAATGGATTTAGAACCAGTTTTACAAGAAAATGACCCAAGATTGCAACAAGTAAGTAATCATATTATTAAAATATCAGCACGTAATGTGATGGGGATAGAAAAACTGTATGAAGAAATCACAGAATTATTTCAATTAAATGAAATTAATTTAGATCATGAAATAGTGATTACGAATGTTCGACATAAAAATTTAATTACGAAAGCAATTAAAAATGTAAAAAAGACAAAAGATACCATAGAGCAAAAAATGCCTTTAGATATTATAGCAATTTTTATGAAAGATATTTTAGAAGATTTAGGAAATATAACAGGAGAAATAGTAAGTGAAGATATTATCAATGAAATTTTTTCTAAGTTTTGCTTGGGAAAATAATCATAAAAAAACATCTTTAAAATCAAAAATAAAGCGTTTTTATATAAAAATAGTATAATTGTATACCTAAAACAATAAAAACAAAATAAGGACAATATAGTGGCGAAGCTGAGAAAAGTTTAATTTGGAAAAAATAAAATTTAGCCAAAAAGCAAAGAAAAGTTTTGTTAAAAAAGACAGGTTACATAATATGGAAATTATAAGTTGAATTTTACAAAATGTGTATAAATAAAATTTTGAAATAAGTAAAAATCCAATCAAATAAACTGATACACGGATTAGAAAAAGAAAGACAAAAATAGAACAGATAAGTAAAATGTGTGTACAGGTACCAAAAAACACGGATTTCTGTTTCACGAGGAATGAAAAAAATTGGGGAACAAATAATAAAAAGAGTAAAATAGGAGGCAAAAAATGAGTTATTTAGCAGGGGAATATGATGTAGCAGTAGTTGGAGCAGGACATGCTGGATGTGAAGCAGCTCTTGCAACAGCTAGGTTAGGAATGAAAACACTAATTTTTTCTATTAGTTTAGAAGCCATTGCCAATATGCCATGTAACCCACATATAGGAGGTAGTTCAAAAGGTCATTTGGTAAGAGAAATCGATGCTCTTGGCGGAGAAATGGGGAAAAACATTGATAAGACGATGATACAAATAAAAATGTTAAATACTTCAAAAGGTCCAGCTGTGCATTCCTTAAGAGCACAAGCAGATCGAAAAAAATATCAAGCAGAAATGAAGCATACTTTAGAAAAACAAAAAAATTTGGAAGTAAAACAAGGTGAGATCGTAAATATTCAAGTAGAAAATGGAAAGATAACAGCTATTGAAACAGATGTGGGGGCTATTTATCAAGTGAAAACAGTTATTTTAGCAACTGGAACCTATCTAAAAGGAAAAATATTTATAGGTGAGTTTTCTAAAGAAAGTGGACCAGATGGCGTAGCAGCAGCCAATCAATTATCACATTGTTTAAAAAATTTAGGAATTGATTTGATTCGCTTTAAAACAGGAACGCCAGCTAGAATTAATAAAAGAAGTATTGATTTCAGTAAAATGGAAGTTCAAAAAGGGGATCCGGGGACAGAAGCCTTTTCCTTTGAGAACAAACCAAAAGATTTTGAACAAGTAGATTGTTATTTAACCTATACAAATGAAAAAACTCACGACATTATTCGACAAAATTTACATAGATCCCCCTTATATACTGGAATGATAGAGGGGACAGGTCCTAGATATTGCCCATCCATAGAAGATAAAGTGGTTCGATTTAGTGATAAACCTAGGCATCAGGCATTTGTAGAACCAATTGGAATGGATACAGAAGAGATGTATATCCAAGGAATGAGTTCTTCTTTGCCAGAAGATGTACAAATTGCTTTATATCATACCATTCCTGGATTAGAAAAAGCAGAGTTTACGAGACCAGCTTATGCGATTGAATATGATTGTATTGATCCATCTAATTTGAAACTTTCTTTAGAATATAAAGGAATCGAAGGATTGTTCATGGCAGGACAAATTAATGGAACTTCTGGTTATGAAGAAGCAGCTTGCCAAGGCTTGATTGCTGGTATTAATGCGGTTCAAAAAATAAAGGGAGAGGAACCACTTATTTTAGATCGAACCCAAGGATATATCGGTGTTCTAATTGATGATATTGTTACAAAGGGAACAAATGAGCCTTATCGAATGATGACTTCTAGGGCAGAATATAGATTGTTGTTAAGACAAGACAATGCGGATTTAAGATTAACGAAAATAGGTCATGAAATAGGACTGATTTCAGATGAAAGATATCAAAGTTTTGAAGAGAAGAAAAATCATATTGAAAAAGAAGTGCAAAGGTTAAAAAAAGTGATTGTAAAACCAAGTCCAGAAGTAAATCAATTATTGAGAGAGAATGGAACTTCAGAATTATCAACAGGTACAAAGATGTCAGAACTTTTAAAAAGAACAGAATTGGATTATGAAAAATTAGCAGTGATTGATTTTGATAGACCAAAATTGACAAAACAAGAAAAGGAAGAAGTGGAAATTCAAATTAAATATGAGGGATATATAAAAATGCAAGAAGCACAAGTAGAAAAGTTTAAAAAGTTAGAGACAAAAATTTTACCAGAGAACATTGATTACGAAAAAATCAGTGGTATTAGTTTAGAGGGAAGACAAAAATTAAATCAGTTTAAACCACATTCTATTGGACAAGCTTCTAGGATTTCAGGGGTTTCACCAGCTGATATATCTGTATTGTTAGTTTATTTGCAACAATTAAATAGTAAAATTTAAAAGTTTTTGTAGGAGAGAAAAGGAGCGGTTATGTTAAAAGAAAAGTTTAGTGCCATTATTTGTGAGTATGCTAAAGAAATAGGAATATTGTTGAAAGAAAAACAAATTGATCAATTTTATGATTATATGAATTTGTTATTAGAATGGAATGAAAAAGTAAATTTAACAGCAATCACAGAACCAGAAGAAATCATTTTAAAACATTTTATAGATTCTATGACAATTGCTAGATATATCGAAAAAGATGCGAAATTGATAGATGTAGGAACTGGGGCAGGGTTTCCTGGAATTCCTTTAAAAATTATAAGAGAAGATATAGAAGTTACTTTACTGGATTCTCTTAATAAAAGAATTCGTTTTTTAAAAGAAGTAATAGAACAATTGGGATTAAAGAATATGGAAGCCATTCATTCTCGTGTAGAAGAATTGGGGAGAGACAAAAGCAAGAGAGAAAGCTTTGATTGTGCTACTTCAAGAGCAGTGGCTAATTTGTCTACATTGGCAGAGTATCTAATACCATTAGTAAAGCCAAAAGGAATTTGTATTAGTATGAAAGGACCTAATATAGATGAGGAAATGCAACAAAGTAAAAAAAGTGTTTCACTTTTAGGCGGAAAAATAGAAAAGATAGAAAAATTTCAATTGCCAAAAAGTAATATAGATAGAAATATCATTATTATTCGCAAAATGAGCCATACACCAGCTAGGTTTCCTAGAAAATCGGGAATGCCTGCTAAGGAACCCATAAATTAAACCAAAAAAGTCGATAAATTTTACGTTTTTTATTGACTTTTTTTACATATTTTTGTATGATAGTAATACAAAGTAAAAGAAATATATTAGTAAAAATTAACCAAAATGGGGGCAATGGAATTGGGAAAAGTTATAGCAGTCGCAAATCAAAAAGGTGGAGTGGGAAAAACCACAACAACCGTTAATTTAGGAACGATTTTAGCAAGAAGAGGCAAAAAAGTATTATTAATCGATGCGGATCCACAAGGAAATGCAACAAGCGGGATTGGTGTAGAAAAAGAAGTAGAATTTTCTACTTATGACATATTAGTAAACGAAACAGAAATGAAAGAAGCGATACAAGACACCATGATAAAACATTTAAAAATATGTCCTTCTAACATGAATTTAGCAGGAGCAGAAGTAGAATTAGTATCTATGATGTCAAGAGAGCAAAGATTAAAAGAAAAATTAGAAGTAATAAAAGACAAATTTGATTATATTTTAATTGACTGTCCGCCATCTTTAGGTTTAATTACACTGAACTCTTTTACAGCATCTGATAGTGTTTTAATTCCAGTGCAATGTGAATACTTTGCACTAGAAGGATTAGGACAACTTTTAAATACTATCAATTTAGTAAAAAAACATTTAAATAAAAACATTCAAATTGAAGGTGCTTTGCTTACCATGTATGATATTAGAACCAATCTTTCAAATCAAGTGGTAAAAGAAGTAAAAAAATACTTTGATAATAAAGTATATAAAACAGTCATACCAAGGAATGTAAGGCTAAGTGAAGCACCAAGTTATGGCATGCCAATCACAGAATATGATCCCAAATCAAAAGGGGCTAAAAGTTATATAAAATTCACAAAGGAATTCTTAAAAATAAATGAGGAAGGCAAAAAAGCTAAACATATGATGTAAATCAAAAAGGAGGAGTGAAATATGGCAAAAATGACAGGGCTAGGAAAAGGATTAGATGCTTTATTTGGACCAGTACCAGAGGAAGAACAAGCACAAGAGAATGATACATTAAGAAATTTAAAAATAACAGAAGTAGAACCTAACAGAGATCAGCCAAGAAAAATATTTGATCAAGAAGCATTGGAAGAATTAGCACAATCGATTCAAGAATATGGATTAATCCAACCAATTGTCGTTACACAAAAAGATGGTTATTATAGTATTATTGCGGGAGAAAGAAGATGGAGAGCTTCTAAATTAGCAGGTTTGAAGGAGATTCCAGCAATTATTCGAGAAGATAATGAAAAAATCAATTCAGAAATTTCTTTGATTGAAAACATGCAAAGAGAAGATTTAAATCCTGTTGAAAAAGCAATGGGAATTAAAACTTTAATCGATACTTATGGTATGTCACAAGAAGAAGTGGCAAAAAAATTAGGAAAAGGAAGAAGTACAGTTGCTAATTGGATTCGAGTTTTAAATTTGGAGCCACGTGTATTAGAAATGGCAAAAGAGGGAAAAATATCAGAGGGGTATTGTAAAGCATTACTTGCTATTACCGATCCAGAAAAGCAATATCAAACAGCCATACAGATGTTAGAAAGAGGTTCTACGGTAAGACAAGTTGAAAAAAAGGCGAAAACGAAAGAAACGAAAGAAGAACAACAAAGAAATCATATATTATACAAAAGTATAGAAGACAATTTCCAAAGTTTTTTTGGTTCTAAAGTTAAATTAGATCCAGGAAAAAGAAGAGGTAAAATTATTATTGAATATACTTCAAATGACGACTTAGAGAGAATTTTGGGATTAATTAAATAAGAAAAGAGGATGCAATATGGAAAACTGGATGGGAATAGTAAAAACAGATGTCTTTTTGTTAATCATGCTAAGTATTATGGTTTTATTGTTAATCGGTTTTATTATTATGTTAGTTAGATTTTCTAGTTTGAACCGAAAGTATAATAATTTTATGAGAAAACTAGGAAGTAGCAATAGTTTAGAAGAGGATTTACAAGTTTATATGTCTCGTGTAGAGAAAGTCGAAAAACAAAACGCAAAAACGGCTAAGCATGTAAAAAATATAGAAGATAATCTAACAAAATGTATTCAAAAAGTAGGTATGGTAAGATATAGTGCTTTTAAAGATACAGGAAGCGATTTAAGTTTTGCTTTGGCTTTATTAGATGAGAATGATAATGGCGTTGTTTTAAATGGTATTTATTCAAGAGAAATGTCTAATATTTATGCCAAGCCAGTAGAAAAAGGTCAGTCTACTTATACGATTTCAGAAGAAGAGGCACAAGCAATTGAAAAAGCAATTCAAGTTAATTAAAAATTAAAAAATTGCTATTGACAAACAAAAAGAAAAATGCTAAGATAGAAACTGTTGGGACAACAGTTTCTAACATTTGGAGAGGTGGTCGAGTTGGTTTATGGCACCAGTCTTGAAAATTGGCGTGCGTTTATAGCGTACCGTGGGTTCGAATCCCACCCTCTCCGCCAAACAATAAAAGTTAGATGTAAGCTATGTCTAACTTTTATTTATAAAAATGGAGATGTACCCAAGTGGTGAAGGGGACTGTTTGCTAAACAGTTAGGTCGTGAAAACGGCGCGGAGGTTCGAACCCTCTCATCTCCGCCAAAGAACGTTAGCAGGAAGAAAAGCTAACGTTTCTATTTTATGGGTTATAAGGAGGAAAAAGGAAAATGGAGGAAAAGAAATTATTGAAAATAAGTGTAAGCTCAGTGATTTTTACAATAGTGGTCATAATAGTAGTATCCATTATTGCAACAGCCTACACATTTTCTCGATTTTATAATGCCCATATAGCAGAACAAACGAAAATTATTAAATTGAACGAAGCAATTAGCCGATTGGAAAATAGAAATAATGATGTAATAGCTGATATAACAAACAGTAATATATATAATGAAAAACAAGTAATAACAGAACAAAAAAAGCAAGAAATATTCAAAAAGATAACTGGATTTGAGGGAGATTTCCTCAATACTATGATTGACGAAAAGGATTATAGTAAAGTTGAATTTTCTGATTATGAAATGGTAAGCCTATTACCCAAAATAGAATTAGAGAAATTTAAGAAATCATTTATAGAAAATGGTTCTTATGTAGGAAATGTTGCAACGGCATCGATTAATATAATTCAATCATTGGCTAATAAATATTTTCACAAAACAATAATATTAGATAATATAAAAACACGAGATTCTATTGTTTTTAATACTAATGATACTATTAGTATAGGTATTAGTGAAGGATATGCAAAGTATAAATATGATTTAATTTCTGTTATTTCTAATGAACAAGATAGATATGATGTTACGTTTAAATGTACGAAAGAAGATAATACAATTAATGAGTATACTTTAAGCATAAAATATACAGATACAGAAATCAATTTTTTATCTTTGAAAAGAAAATAAAATATAGCGAGCCTTAGATTTTTTAAAATTTCTATTTAGTAAGAAATCTTAGGATCGCTTTTTTGAATGCTAGAAAAAACAAAAAAGTAAAAAACGTGAAAAAATCACGAAAACTACATTTAAAAACGTGAAAAAATCACGAAAGTATTGACTAAAAATAAAAAAAGATATATCCTATAAATATAGGGGGCGAGTTTGTGGAAAGAGAAGCATATGAAAAATTATTAGAATGGAAAAATTCAAAAATAAAAATGCCATATATGTTAGTAGGAGTAAGACAAACAGGGAAAACATATTTATTAACAGAATTTTGCAAAAAAGAGTTTGAAAATTATATATATCTTAATTTAGATAATAGGGAAGAAATAAAGCAAATTTTTGAAAATACTATGATACCAGAGGAAATAATAAAAAATATAGAAGCAGTATTAAACGTAGAAATAAATGTTAATAATACAATCATATTTATAGATGAAATTCAAGTAAGTGAAAAAGCAATTCGTTCACTAAAATATTTTTGTGAGAGTGAAAAACCATATAAGATAGTATGTGCTGGAAGTTTACTAGGAGTCAAAATAAATCGATTTAAAAGTTCTTTCCCAGTTGGAAAAGTTTGGATTGATTATTTATATCCAATGAATTTTAGTGAGTTTCTAAAAGCAATAGGTGAAGAAAAGTTATTAGGATTAATAGAAGAATGTTATCGTAATATGTCACCCATGTTAGAAACAACACACAATAAAGCTTTAAAATTATATTATGAGTATATGTGTATTGGTGGTATGCCAATGGCAATATTGGATTATATAGAAAAAGGAAAAAATATTTTAAAATGCAAGGATGATTTACATGGAATTATTATTACTTCTTATCTAGCAGATATGGCAAAATATACAGAAAATACAGAAAGCATAAAAAACAGTAAAATATATAATTCTATACCAACACAATTAGGAAAAGAAAACAAAAAATTTAAGTATTCTTTAGTAGAAAAATCAGCAAGAAGTAGAGAATATGAAACATCAATTGATTGGCTAATGGCAAGTAATATGATTTTAAAATGTCAAGGTATAAAGATACCGAATTCACCGTTAAAAGCGAATACAGAAGATGGATTTAAATTGTATTTAAGTGATATGGGAATTTTAAGAGTATTAGCTAAAATAGACAAAAATGAAATTTTATTAAATAAAAATATGATATACAAAGGAGTTTTAGCAGAGAATTATGTTGCGGAAGTTTTATATATGAAAAATAGAGATTTGTATTATTGGCAATTAGGTAGTCAATATGAAATCGACTTTTTGATTAATATACAAGGTGATATTATACCAATAGAAGTAAAAGCAAGTGATAATATAACATCAAAAAGTTTAAATTATTATATAAAAAGATATAAACCATTGTATAGTATACGAGTTTCTACTAAGAATTTTGGTTTTAGCAACAATATAAAATCTGTTCCATTATACGCTGTTCATTTGTTATAGGAAACGTTACAAATGTATTACAATTACATAACTTTTGTATTATATTTTAAAAATACTAGGAAAAGCATTGCAAAAGAAGGAAAAATGTTGTATAATAATCTTAGATATTTGTAGAATATAAAAAATAGTATATTAAAGAAAGGAAGTAAAATTATGAAAAAATTAACTGTACAAAAAATTCTTACAATATTTTTTATAACATTAATGATATTAGCAATGACTATGCAAACGAGTTTTGTATTTGCGGACAATGGCGACAAGAAAGGATCAACAGATTTGCTAGATCCATCAAAAGTATCTGGGGTATCAACAGATGCTGCTAATTCATCACAAACGTTATTGAATTCTGTCTTGGGAATTGTTCAAATTGTTGCAGTATCAGTAGCTGTAATTATGTTGATTATTTTAGGCATTAAATATATATCAGCAGCACCAGGAGAAAAAGCGGATATCAAGCAAGGTGCTATGATTTATGTAGTAGGTGCAATATTAATGTTTGGAGCAACATTAATTATACAAGTTATAAAAGGATTTGCAGGTCAAGCTATAGTAGTATAGATAGGGAGACAATATATTAAAAAAGGTTATTTGAGAAAATGACCTTTTTTAATAAGCATTTTTAATGAAAGGAGTACAGTATATTTTTAATATATGAATAGAAAATGAAAAAGTTAAAGGTGAGAAAATTAGTAACAATTATAATGTTAATATTCATAATTTTCATGACGGTATCTCAGGTTTGTTTTGCTTTAGACACAACAAGATATACAGAAATTTATGAAAAACCAGCAGGAGCAGATAGTTTGATAAATAAAGGACGGAAAAATATTAGGTATAGTTCAAACAGTAGGGGTTTCAATATCTATAATTTCTTTAATAATTATAGGTATTATATATATGACATCTTCACCTGATAAAAAATCAGAATTAAAACTGAGATTAATTTTATTTACAGTAGGAGCACTTTTATTGTTTGCAGCATCTACTATCATGTCGATCGTAGCAAACTTTGGGAAGAGTTTTAATGGTTAAGAAAAGTGAATTTTTTAGTATTTTATGCTAAGAGGTTCATTTTTTTTATTTAAATTTTAAAGTGCATAATTTTATAAAAAATCATCAGAAACAGGAAACCTATCAATCCGTAGTAAATAAAAAAAGTAAATATTACGAAGATGTTACGATTGTATAACAATTGTGATAAATGGCTCTATTCAAGCAAAAAATGTTGAAAAATCAGGCAAAAAATGTTATAATTGATATAAATATGTAAGTTAATAGAAGGAGAAAAAAATGAAAAAAGTAATATTAAAAATATTTATAATATTGATGGTATTTTGTATGTTATCAACAATTATACTAAATGTTTCTAGAGCGGAATCATTACAAGACATAGAGAGCACAGCAAAGGGATTTATTGAAAAAGGAAAAGCAGTTGGTGCTGGTACTATAGCTAGTACAGAAGATAAAATGGCTGATATTGTGATGCCAATTGCACAAATATTAGTTACAGTTGGTACTATTGTAGTAGTTATAGTAGCAACTGTTATAGGAATAAAATATATGGTTGCTAATCCAGAAGAAAAAGCAAAACTAAAGACACAATTAATTGGTTTGGTTGTAGCTACATTTGTTATATTTGCTGCACAATTTATTTGGGCAACCATATATAAACTTTTGATTGATTTTTAAGAATTTGAAAGAGGTGTTGATAAATGGGTACATATTATATTCCACGTAATGTAAAAGGAGAAACTAGAATTTTATATATTTTTACCATAAAAGCATTAATTACTACTATGGCAGGTGCTATGATAGGAATTATATTCTATTTTATATTTTCAATGTTAAATTTAAAAATTGTAGGTATTGTCATCACAATTATACTTTCTTTATTAGGTTATGGAATTGGTATGATAAAAATTCCTACATTAGCAGGATTACCAATCACAAAAAAGATAGGAGGAGATCCACTAAGTGAAATTATTCTGAAGTTTTTTAAATTTAGAAGTAATAAAAAAATATATACCTATGTACAGATAGAGAAAGAAGAGGAGGAAGAATAAAATGGAACTTGCTTTAGTGCTAGAAATATTACTGATAGTATTTTTTATATTGTTATTTATTTTAGTTACAGTATATGTAATGTTAATGGTGAAAAGTAATAAAGACAAAAACAAGAAGCAAAATATAAAAAGTAAAAAGTCAGAAACGAATACCAGTCAAGAAGCAAATATGAAATATCGGTTCAGCAGAAAATGTTTTTGATTTTATGGAATTTGACGAGATAAAAGACAATATGATTATACGAAAAAATAGAAAACAATATGTAATGGTAATTAAATGTAAAGGTATTAATTATGATTTAATGTCAGAAGAAGAAAAAGTATCAGTAGAAGCAGGATTTGTACAATTTTTAAATACTTTAAGATTTCCGATACAATTGTATGTTCAAACTACAAGCTTAAATTTACGAGATATTATTGAAGATTATAGAAGTAGAATAAGAACATTAGAAAGAGAAGTTAAGAAACTTGAAGAAAATATGTATATTGCAAAAAGTAATGGAAATCAGAAACAATATGACAAGTTTTACTTTGAAATGAGACGAAAAGAAAATATACTTCAATATGGTGCTGATGTATCAGAATATATTGCAAGGATGAGTGCAAATAATGATATATTACAACAAAAAACATATGTAATTATCCCTTATTTTACTGCTGAATCAGACCAAAGTGGTAATTTTTCAAAAGAAGAAATAGATAGTTTGTGTTTTTCAGAATTGTATACTAGAACGCAAACAGTAATTAGAGCATTAAGTACATCAGGAGTTATAGGGAAGATACTAGATTCAGAAGAATTAGCAGAACTGCTATATGTAGCCTATAATAGAGATGAATCTGAAACAATGACATTAAAAAGAGCTTTAGATGCACAATATGATGCTCTTTATAGTACAGGTAAGGATGTTATCCAAAAAAGAGAAGAAATTATTAACGAGATGATAGAACAAGAAGCTGTAAATTTAGCAGCAGATAGTATAACAATTGCTGATGAAAAAAGAAGAAATGATGAACAGATAGCTAAAAAGGCATTAGAAATACTAGAAGAATATAAAACGCAAATGGACGAAGATTTGTATGAAAAATCGAGAGAAGAAATTATTAATAAAAATGCTAAAAAAGTCAAAAAGACAAGAAGAACTAAAAAAACAGATGTAAAGTGAATTAGAGAAAGAAAAGAGGTATGCTAAATGAGCTTTATGAAAACCAATAAAAAAGAAAATATGCAAAGAGAACAAAATCATAATAAGAACAATGATTCAAAATTAAGAAAAAAAAGTTTAAAAGATCTAATTGCACCTGCTGGAATTAATGCAACTTTTTCGAACCATTTAGAAATCATTTCATCTAAAACAAGATATGCAAGAAGTATGGTAGTATCTACTATACCTAGAATGTGTACTTTTCCAGAATTTTTAAGAGCTATGTATACATTTGGCGATGCTAATATTTCTGTTTTTATTACACCAAGAGGAGAGAACTCATCACAAACAGAGTTAAATAGAACGATTAACGAACTAGAGTCAGAAAGAATTGTTGCTTTAAAAAGAGGTGATATTAATAGGGAAAGACTTCTAGAGCAAAAAAGATTGGAAGCAGAAGAACTTAGGGATCAAATCGCTGCAGGATTTAATAAACTATATGAAGCTTCTATGATATGTACTATCTTTGCTTATAGTTTAGATCAATTGGATAAATATACAGAGTTATTATCTTCTGAAATGGCAAAAACATTAATTGATGTAAAACCAGCATGGGCAGTACAAGAAGAAGCATTTAAAACGAATTTGCCATTTTGCGAAAATAAATTAAATAAAAAACATGTATTTGATAGAAATTCAATGGCAACAGTTTTTCCATTTTTTTCCTCAGAGATTGGTCATGAAAAAGGAATACCAATAGGATTTAATGTTCAAACAGGATTACCTGTATTATTTGATAATTTCAGTCCAACATTAACAAACTATAATATGGTTATATTTGGTAAGTCAGGAGCTGGTAAAGGTGTAACAATAAAAACACTTACAGCACGTTCTTCTGTTTTAATGGGGATTGAAAGTTTAGCGTTAGATGCAGAAGGAGAATATGGAGTTGTTGCAGAAGCATTAGGAGGAATTAATGTGACAATAAGCCCGAATTCAAATACAATTATAAATTTATTTGATATAGAACCTGAAATTATAAGGGATGAAATTACTGGTAGAGAAAGAGCAGTATTAAATGTTGAAAATAAAGTAGAAGATGTGACACAAGCTTTATTAACAATGGCAAGGGGAAGTACGAGGAGTTCAGAAGTAAATGAATTGACAAAGCAAATAATAGCAGAATCTGTTGCAGAAGAATATGCAGCATTAGGTATTAATAACGATGTAAATAGTTTATATTTATCAAATGAAGAGACAAAAACTATAAAAAGAGAGTATTTCGGTAAGATAAAAAAGAAAATGCCTACCATAGGATCTTGGTACCGTAGAATTGTAAATAAGACGAAAAGCAATGAAAACGAAGATTATAGATTCCATTATAGTTATTTAATAAAAGTTATGAAACAGTATACAAGAGAATTTGATGGGCAAATGGCATATTTTGATGGACAATCAACATTTGAATTATTAGAGGGAGTTCCTTTTATTAATTTAGATATATCTCAATTGGAAGAGAGATTTGCGAGACCTTTAGCACAACAAATTTTGCTTTCATGGATTTGGGAGAAATATGTAAAGAAAAATAGCGAAGATAAAAGTAAAGCAAATAAAAAGAGAGTACTAATTGATGAGGCTTGGATGCTATTACCATATCCAGAAGCGGTTGATTTTTTAAATACCATGGCTAGACGTGCTAGAAAAAGAAATGTTTCTTTAGCAGTTATGTCACAAAAATTTCAAGATTTTTATGAAAAACCAGAAGTACAAGCTGTTTTAACATCATCGGATACAAAGCTATTTTTAGCACAAGATAAATCAGAAATACAATACATAAGAGAAGTTTTTAAATTAAGTGAAGGAGAGGCAAATTTTTTAATTACATGCAGTAGAGGGGAAGGTCTATTAAAAGTAGGAAATGATTCTGCTGTGATAGCAATAAGACCAACAAAGAAGGAATTTGAATTTGTTGAGACTAATATGAATAATATCATAAAAAGATAGAGGAGGAAAATGCCATGAAAAAAACTATAATAACTATTTTAATTGTGACAATGATTATTGGCATTTTTTTTCCCATGTCTTATGCTTATGAAGATACAGAAAAAACAACATTAAAAGATACTGCTATTGATTATGATACTTATCAAAAAGATAGTGAAAATGGTAGTTCTAAAGTAGGTAGTAAAGGAGAAGAAAAAGATTATAAAATAAAAGAAGGTACTAAAAATTCTGTTATAAAAGGTGTAGTTAAAGTGTTTAATGTATTTCCTACTACGATAAGATTTTTTTTATATTTTGTAGCAAATGCAGGTACAACAGAACAAGTAAAGCAAGATTATGGTGTAGCATTTACGATACAGAAACTAGTTTTTGATAAGATGAACTTTTTTGATGTAAATTTTTTCAGAACAGATAATACAGATACAGAGTTACAAATAAATATAAAAAATCATGTTGCTAAAATATATTATTCTATAAGAAATATAGCAATAGTAGCTAATTTAATAGTACTTATATATGTAGGAATTAGAATGGCAATTTCTAGTGTGGCCGAAGAAAAGGCAAGATATAAACAAATGCTTATGGGATGGATTCAGAGTTTTATTATGATGTTATTATTGCCTTATATTATGATAATTATACTTGCGATAAGCCAAGCACTCACGGCTTTGTGTGAACAAATAATGATTGTCTTGTGTGGAAATGAGATTTTAAACGTAGAAGAAAATCTATTTAATTCAGCTACAACATCAACAGAAAAAGGATTTTCAATCTTGATACCAACTATTTTATATTGGATGCTAACCTTTTATCAGCTTAAATTTTTCTGGATTTATGGAAAAAGATTATTTAGTATAGCTTTTTTAGTTGTTATATCTCCTTTTGTTTTAGTTCAGTATTCATTTGATAAAGCAGGAGACGGAAAGGCTAGCTCTTTCAATATATGGATTAAGGAATATACAATAAATTTAATGATTCAGCCTTTGCATGCTATATTATATGCCATTTTTATGACGATTGCATCTAATATTATGTTAGAGGCACCTTTACTGGCAATAATTTTCTTGTCATCTCTAACAAGAGGGGAAAGAGTGTTAAGAAATATATTAAGAGTACAAAACACAGAGACAATTCAAAGCATGGGAGACCAAGTAAAAGCAGAAGATTTAGCAGAAAAGGTAGGATAATGTATGAATGGGTATATGGAGCAAATATTAAATAAAATAAGAAAATTGAAAAAGAAGCACATTATAATGGCAGTAGCAGTTTTTATTCTATTGATAATACTTATTGTGTTTATTGGACATATACAAGAAAAGGTATACAAAGAAAAGGTAAAGAATAACGAATATGAATCAGCTAATGATTTTAAAACTGCTAAAGAATATATTATTTACAGTGGAAACGAATACATAAGGGAAGAAAAATCAAAAGAGGAAAATATAGAAATTGATATATATGTTAAATTTACTGTTAATCTTTATGAGGAAGAAAAAAGCAATGAAGAATTTTTTACAGACCTTGTAAATATAGTAGCAAATACATTATCTTATTCAAATTACAGACTAATAGACAAGGAAAAGAACTTGATTATTACTGTTATATCTAATATGCAAGAACAAACAGTAACTCATATTTATTACAATGGAATTGAAAATTATTTTTCCATAGAAGATTCAAAAAGATTATTAGAGAATTATAATTATAATGAAGGAAAAGATTATGAAATTAATTCTGCAATAATAAGACAACTAATAAACAATAATTGGTTAACAAGTCAGATGAAATTCGGAAATAGAAAAGAAATGAAAAATGATTATTTTGTATATGATAACTTTATGGTAAGAAATATAACAAATAAAGTATATAATATTATATTTTTAAAAAATTATCAAGAACCAATTATTAATGGAATAAAAGTAGGGACAAGCAAAGAAGAAATAAAAAAACAATTAGGAGAACCAGATTACGAATATTCAGAGATTATAGGATATAAAGCAAAAGATATTTATGTATTTTTTGGAGAAAATACAGCCTCTGTTTATCGAGTAGAAAAAAGTCAGGAGGGTTATGATGATTTTATTAATTTACTTCAAGACTTTAGAAAGAATAGAAATTCACGACGATTAGTAGCACAATTAACAGAAGTTTGGGATGATTATAATTGTTTTGAAGTAGAAGAAAATTATATAGATATTGAATATGCCTTAAAAGGTGTAAAGATTCAGTTTAATGTAACAGATGAACATGGTGTTATTTTTTATAATAATTATATAGGAGAAATAGAAAAAGGAATTAATATATCTGAAATAAAAGATAGAGATGATTATCAATTACCAAAATATACCTATGTATATGCTGATAAAGATTTAGTTTTAGAAGCGGAAATTGATAGAGCATTTAAAATGGAAGAAATAGGTAGCTAGAAATATAAGAATAATTAGAGAAAAGGAGGGATAACATGGAAAGATTGAAAAGAATATGTTTCAGGAACATTTTTATTATAGTAGTATTAACTTTTGTATTTTTATGTTGTATCCCTTCAACGGTTCATGGTGAATTGACAGAAGAGCAAAGAAAGACAGTTGCAATGTTTGCAAAAAGTTTTGTTAATGAAGGTAATCATAAAAAGGTATTAAGGTATTCTCAAGAGTTTAGGGAAATTGGATTTAAGAATACAAAAAAGAATGGGGTAATGTATTTTGATTGTTCTTCATTTGCAAGTTTTGTATATAACAAAACTTGTAATGCAAAATTAACATGTTTAGATACACCTGGATTATATAATTCAAGTAAATTTAAAAGAGTAGGAAAATATCCAAATGTACAACCACAATTAGGAGACTTATTATGCAGACCTAGAACTAACAGTAGAGGAGGACATGTTGTTATTTATATCGGCAATGGAAAAGTAGCACATGCATCAACACCTCAAGCAGGCCCAACAGAACAAGTGAAAATAAGTAATATTTATTCTGATAATTTTACAGTTTTAAGGTATAACGGCACGCCTAGCAATGTAAAAGGATATGAAACATATACATGGCCAGATGGCACTTCTAGTAATTGGCAAGATGAAGGTATAGATGATTTTGACTATCAAGGAATGGGAGAGGGAACATTTAACTTACAGTCATATGACATAGCTTGGCTAATAAAAAGTCTAAAAGAAGTGGTAGATTGGTTTGTTGGAATTACCACATATATAGTAAGAATAATTTTGATTGGATGGGCTTCTATATTCGAGATATTGATTGATAATATAGCAGGATGGATATGTGGCGAAGACATGAGCTTAACAATAGAAAAATTAGTAAATAATAAAATACCAATATTAGATGTAAACTTCTTTAATTTTTCAACAGCTGGAGGACAACAAATACAAGAAGATAGCATTATATATCTAATTAGACAAAATATTGTACTAATCTATTATATTATGAGAACAGTATCTATTATAGGATTAATTGTTACATTATTATATTTAGGAATTAGAATGGCACTTTCTACGATAGCGGAAGATAAGGCTAAATACAAGGAACTGATAGTTAGTTGGTTAGTAAGTTTTATTATAGTATTTTTTATACATTATATTATGATTATTGTACTTTATCTTAATCAATCATTTATCGAATTAATTAATGTAAGTTTTGTGGGAGGAGAGGAGTCACTGTATGACTCAGTACGATCTTCAGCTTATGCAATACAAGCAAGTATAGGATGGCCTGCTTTAGTAATGTATTTGATATTAATCTATTTATTAGTAAGATTCTTATTTGTATATTTTAAACGTTTTTTGGTTGTTGCCATATTAACGTTTATGGCACCAATTATAGGTGTTATGTATTCAATAGACAAAATAAAAGACAATAAGTCACAATCATTTAGTAATTGGTTAAAAGAATATACCTTTAATGTAATACTACAAAGTGTACATATGTTACTTTATACTTTATTTGTAAGTTTAGCATTTAAAATGTTGGGAACATCGATGATGGGTTCACTATTTGCTTGCTTATTGATAAACTTTATACTAAAAGCAGAATCATTATTTAAGAAGATATTTGGCATTAAATCAGGATCTATAAAGGATGTTTTAAATTCAGCTAAAGCAACAGCAGTTATTATGGGAGCAGGAAGAATGGCAAAGAAATTTGTACATGCCAATGTTAAAGTAGCAGGATTTGTAACAAAACCTGTACACAAACCAATAAAAGATATAGTTGCTAGAACGAAACAATATAGAAGAAGTGATAAAATTGATAAAATTGAAAAAATGCTAAATACTGCTAAAGCTCAAGGAAAGTCAGCTATTAAGGTGGGGAGAACCAAGTATAATATCGCTCAGGTCATGAAAGACACAACGAATATTGATACTCGTAGAGTAGCAGAAGGACTTGTAGATAAAAGTGTTGAACATAAGAAAAATAATAGAGCAGAAGTAAAAGCTAGAATGTCACAAACATTAAATACAGTATTAGGTACAGCACAAGTTGTTGCTGCTGCCCCTATGATAATTGTAGATGGTTCAGAAGGTTTTGCTATGGCGGGTAATGCATCAAGAAATTTGAAAAAGGGAATTAATCAACAAGCAAAATTAAGAGGAAAAGGTATATATGATAAGAAAAAGGAAAAATACAAAGGAAAAAATAAAATTATAACATATGCTAGACGAGTTTCTAGAACAGGAAAACAAATAGCAACATTAGGTATGTATGGAAATATAAAGAATATAAAAGCTTTAAATAAAGACCATTTAGAAAAAGTAGAAAAAGCAATTCATAATACGCAACACGAGATAGCAACAGAGCAATTACAAAAGAAAATTATTAAAGAATATACTAGATTAGTAAATGACTCTACTATTGACAGAAATGAATTAGAAGAAGTAATGAAGAGTGCTAATAGAACAGTATCAAATGGAGCTGTTGAAAAAGTTGTTTACAAGATATCTGCTATGCATCAAATGCAAGTAAAAATAAAGAATGGAGCTACAACTAGTCAAGAAACTTCCGAAAAAGAGACTACAAGAAAACAAAAATCTAAAAAACAAGATACACAGAATTTAGATAAAGCAATTGCTGTTTTGGCAAGTCAAACAAAAGAAATCAGTAAGGTAACTAGTAAGATGAAGAAAATACTAAATCTTAGTAAAGATAATGCGAAGATTGATGATAAAGAATTTAAAAAATCCATCCATGACCAAGTAAAAGTAATTATGATAAAAGAAGATAAGGTAAAGAAATCACAAATTAGTGAAATGGATATAGAGGTTAAATATGGTGAATTGCAAGAATCAGAAAAAGAAAAAATAATAAAAGAGGCAGTATATTCATCTATCATAATGCCAGAAGGAGACAAAAAATTACTAAAGAAGAAAAAGACTGGAATGAAGCTAAAAGAAATTGATGAAATAATTGATAAATTAGCAGAAAATAAAAAAGTTGGCTTAGATCAAGAGGCTTATAAAGCAAACTTTAGGAATCAGGTAGTAGAAGAAGTGGCTACTACAAAGAAAAAGAAGAAAGAAGATATTAAAGAGAAACAAATTGACGAATATTTATCAAAATTAACAACAGAAGAATTAATACAAAAAATCAGAACAGTAGGAACAATGGAAGATAGCTTACGAAGACATGAAGCTACAAACAAAGAAGAGTATAGCGATTTGGTAGACTATATAAGAGAGTATAGATATCATCAAGAGCAGAAGAAAGGAAAATAGATATGAAAAAGAATCTAAAAATATTCATTATCATATTCACAGTTTTTATAACATGTTTCAATATTGGTTTTCCAATATTGAGTTATAGTGCGGATATTAATTTGGATAAAGATTTTGAAGAGGCAAATAAAACATGGGTAGACGTTGGTGGTGAGCTTATAGATGGAATTGTAGGAATACTAACATGGATACCAAGAGCAATCATTGCAGCAGTTAGTCAGGCTCTGAATACCGTACAGACACAATTATGTGGATTTGGATCAGCAGGCTTTACGTTAACGGCAGAAGATATTATATTTACAGGTGCATCTAGCAGAACTCAGCAAGTTGATTTATTAAATATAAACTTTTTTGATTTTAATGCAAATGGTGCTAATAAAAGTGTCATTAAGAGTTTTAGAGAAGGTGTTGCAACATGGTATTTTGCTTTAAGAAATATGGCAATTGTAGTTTCATTAGCAGTACTTATATACATTGGAATTAGAATGGCAATATCTTCCATTGCTAGTGAAAAAGCAAGATATAAAAAGATGTTAACAGATTGGAGTGTTGGTTTTGCTGTATTATTTTTTCTACATTATATTATATTATTAGTTATTATAATTAACAATCAATTGGTAGACTTAATATTTTCATTTTCAACTACAGAAAGTACTGTTATGGGAAATTATAGTACAGAATTATTTAAAAATATATTTCATGTTAGTTTTGTACAAGGTTGGGGTTCTTTAATAGTATATTTTATGTTATTTGGAACAACACTTGCACTATTTGTAATGTATATAAAACGTTTATTTACATTAGGCTTTTTAATTGTTATATCACCATTAATAACAGTTACTTATTCAATTGATAAACTAGGAGATGGAAAGTCGCAAGCTTTGAATACATGGCTAAAAGAATTTTGTTATAATGTTTTGATACAGCCTTTCCATTGTATCATATATATGATATTTGTATCAGCTGCAATGGGAGCATTAGATGCATCACCATCTTTGGCAAATCTGGTTTTTGCTATATTAGCAATATTATTTATATTTAAAGCAGAAGGAATTGTCAAGAAAATATTCGGATTTGAAGCAACTTCAATGGTAGAAATGGCTGCAGCGGGAGCACTTGTTGGTAATGCAGTAAGCAAAATCAATAGTATACGACAAGGAAAAGACACAAACACATCAACTACTTCAACAAAAACTACGATACAGCGTAAACCAATACCAGGAAATGTGAATACGAATACAAATACACAACAAAAACAGGGAAGCGAAGAAAAATCAGCTACAACAACCGGAGGAAATGGAGGTAGTACAACGACTTCAACAAATGCTAATGGAGGTAGCACACAGACTTCAACAAATGCTAATGAAGGAACTACATCAGGGGCAACAGAGAAAGCAGAGGCGACTAGTGATTCAACATCAAGAACAACGAAAAATAAAAAACATAAGTCAGCATTTACGAGAGCAATGTCAGATTATATAGGAGATAAAAAGGATAACTTCAGAGAATTTAAAGCTGATCCAAAAGGTTCTTTAAAAATTATGGGAAAACAATTAGGAGAAAAAGAATTAGCAGTTACTGCAAAATATATGCGAAAATTAGCAGCAGGAGCAATTGTAGCAGGTGCAACTGGTAATGGCTTTTCAGGAATTGTTACAGGTTATTCTACTCCACCAGGAAGATTTACAAGGAAAATTCAAGATTATGCAAATGAAGATCTTGGTGAATTAGCATTAGAAAAACAAGAGAAGAACTTAGCAACAGCTTATAATAATTATAAATTAGCAAATGCAGAACTAAGTGAAGAAGAATTGTATAATAAATGTGCAGATTTACTAGAAGTTCCAGATATCGATAGATTAAAAGATAGCACTGAAAGAAATCTTGCTAGACAATTACAAAAAATAGAAACAAGATTAATTGAAAGTGGTTTGGACGAAAATGTAGCAGATGTAAAAGTTATGGATGCAGTAGAAGATATACAATTAGGGAATATAAAAAATAGTGTTTCTGTAAGTTTAGATTCTGTAAGCAGTGCAGCAAGTAAGTTTAGAGCAGAAAAATCATCATTAGGAAAAGAACAAATTATGAATTTATCAAGAGAATTTATAGATGATATTGATAGTTATAAGCAACGAGGAGATAATTTTAAAAACAGTGAGAAATATAAGGCATTAGGAAAAGCAGAAAAAGAATTAGCAAAAGAAATATATAAATCAAAGTCAGTTCTTGAAGCAATAGGAGATAATTCAATAGAAGTTATAAACCAAGAAATACAAAAATCAATAGAGAAAGGAATTGAATAATAATAAGGAGAAAAACAAAGATAGGAGGTGAAAAAAGTGCCTAGATCTGAAAGAGATAAGAAAGATGCAGAAAGAAGTAATGCCCAAGATTTAGCAGATAGAATAAGAAGGCATAAATTACAGAAAGAACAAGAAGAGGATGAAAAAGAGGATGAAAAACGCAGAAGAAAAGTGCAGGAACAAGAGAATGAAGAAGATGATGAAAATCTAAGGGAAGATGAAGAGGAGCAAAGAGAAGATAAAAGAAGAGAAAACAGAAACAGGAAAAAAGAGAATAAAGACAAAGACAAAAAAGATAACGAAGGAGAAGAAAAAGATACTTCTTCTAATGATGATAATTCTTCAAAGCTTCAAAAATCAGATAAAACAGAAAATGTAAAGGATTCTAACAAAGATATTGATCAACCAATAGACGACATTAAAATGAATTCGGATAGTGCTAATAGTAATATAAAGTCAAATGCAACAAAAGGAGCTAATGAGAAATTAGATACAGACATAAATACAGGTGCAAAAAATACAGGAGAAGCAACAAAAAAAGCAGGAGAAAAAGCAACAGGGCAAGTAGCAGAAGAAGCAGAAAGAGCAGAATTATCAAAAGCACTTGGTTCAATAGATAAAGGAATAGCAAGTACAGGAACAACAAGTGCAGGAACAGCAGCGGGAACAGGAGCAACAAGTGCAGGAACAGCAGGGGGAACAGCAGCAGGAACAGGAGCAACAAGTGCAGGAACAGCAGGTGCTAGTGCAGCAGGTGCTGGAGCTGGAGCAGGAGGAACAGGAACTGCAGTAGCAA
Source organism: uncultured Clostridium sp. (assembly GCA_947567695.1). GTDB lineage: Bacteria > Bacillota > Clostridia > TANB77 > CAG-508 > CAG-269. The sequence goes on along the minus strand of CANONT010000005.1, from coordinate 11,993 downwards.
CAGCAGCGGGAGCAAAAGTAGCAAGTGAAGCAGCAGCAGGAGCTGGAACAGCAGGGGCAACGGCAGCAGGAGCAGGAGCAGCAGGTGCTGGAATAGGTATATTTGGAATAGTTTTAATTATTATCTTAATACTCATTGTTGTAATTGGAATTATATTCTTTTTTATTACAATGCCTGGAATGGTTGTTGGAAAAATAGGGGATGCAATCAACTCTTTTAGAGAAAATGTAGAAGCATTTATGGATGGAAATAATGCAGCTAAAATATTTGTAAATAGGGAACAAGTGCTTGGAGCGGCAGAATATTTGAATCAAATGGGATATGATTTAGATGGTTTTGGATTTTTAGATGACGAAGTAACAAAGAAAATGACAGCAGAATATAATGAAGGAACATGGGCTTCTTTAAAAGATTGGTGGTCCAGTATAGACGAATCAGATTCTAGTAATTTACCTTTAAAAAACTTTAATACAAAAAGCATACAAGAGAGAAAGGAAGAAAATAGTAATGGGAAATATCAAGAAGTCTATTTAGATAAGTATGATTCTTCTTATAATGATAGTGATATAAGAAATCACATTTTATTGGCAAAAGATGCAGACGGTGATATAACTTTTGCAAAATCAAAATATTTAGCAACGTATTTATCAGCAGAAAATGCAATTTATTTATTAAGAAATGATAATACAGATATTTTTAATAGAGCAGCTAAACGAATAGGAATGAATGATACTAGTAGAGGTTCAGGTTTAACTTATTTTATCAATGCTAGTGATAGGAATATTGCAGATTATGTAGTAAATTCTAGTAATATTAATTTTAAAGATCCAGAAGGATGGTTTGGTTATAATCGTGTTAATATATTTAAGGCATCCAGAACGATGGTTATAAAGAATGCAGATGATGGATGGTTTAAATCATCCAATTATACATATTCTTTAGACGGTTGGGCTAGTAGATACGGAGTGCCATTACAATTGTCCCTTGCTTTACATTTATCAAGTTTAGCACCAGATTTTGCATTAGATGTTGCAACAAGAGGAACAGAAGATACAACTGTAGAGATGGGATTAGTAGAAAGCGAAAATGTTAATACAAAAGCAGTATTATATTTAGACATAGGTAATGGAAAACAATATTATAAAATAGAGAAATCAGAAAGTCAGTATAGATTAATTAAAGCAGATGGTAGCGTAGCTATATTTGAAGGAACTGATACAAATGGCTATTTTGAAACAGGAGAAGATAAAACGCCTACTGTTATAAGTAATGCATTTGGAGGTAATTTAGCTACAAATGAAATTGGTACTTTTTTTGATGATGTTATTGATTTAGATATAGATACAGAAGATTTTACAAAATATATTCCTATTATATTAAGTGTAAAAAATCATTGGTATCAAGATTTAGATTTTAAAGGTTGCTATGAGTATACTGGGACGAGTGACGTAAATTATATGAAATATACAATAAATTCAGATGATAGTGATATTTTGCAAAAAGCTTCAGATACCATATATGTAGAAGAAACATCTTTAGAAGGTACAATACAGCAAATAGCAGAACCAAAGATAGTTGGTGAACCAGGTGAATGGATAAAGGAACTAATTGACAATAATGAATATTTTAAATATGATGGAACAAGAAAGTCAGACGAACCATCAAAAATAAATTTTACAGATACAGCAGTTGATGCCATAGCTATGTTAGAGCAAATTCAAGGAGAGGATAGCCAAGATATTATTAGAATGTTTAGAGAATTAATGGCTAGTTATGATATTACCTTTGAGGAGGCGGAAGGCACAAAATTAAAAAAAGAGTTATTTGCTAATATTATTAGAAATTATAGTGGAGAACTATTAACAGATGGAGAAGATTGTGTTTATAAAGCTAATATACCGCCTACACAAACAGGATTTGAAGAAGGCTTAACGGTACAAGCATCTTGTAAAGGAAAAATAACATATATAACAAAAGATGCAGTATGTATTGAGATAGATGAGCCTTCTAAAGATTATAATAAATATACGATCTTAATTTCAGGTTTTAAAGTAGATGAAACATTAGGAGAGTTACAATTTGTAAAAGAAGGAATTAAATTAGGAGAAACCATTAAACAAGATTTAAAATTAGTATTAAGGGATGAAAATGGAGCAATTGTAAAAAATAAATATGTTGTAGCTACATTTGATGATGACAGTGGTAATGGTTCAAGTACATCTTTAGATAGTCAAACAGCACAGATGTATAATATGACAGCAGAGCAATTAGATGTTTTACAGGCTTGTGTAAGACAAGAAGCTGGTTCAAGTTATAAAAGTAATTTAGCAGTAATGTCCTGTATTATGAATAGAGTAAAATCAGGGAAAAATGGTTGGGGGAATTTTGGAAAAAATCCATATTCACAAGTAACAGCACCTGGTCAATTTACTTATAGTATTGATAATCTTTGGAAAAGGTATTTGCATGGTAATGTTCCAGCCACTACTAAAAAAGCAGTAAGAGAGGGGTTGCAAGGAAAGACGATTCATAAATATTATAGTTTTAGGACAGATTCCTCACAGGCTAGAAGAGATCATCCTAATGGAGAAGTAATAGGAGGAAACTGGTTCTTTAAATAGGGAGAGTATAAGAAATGAATAAAAAAAGCAAAATTATTTTAACAGCTATAATTAGCATAGTGATTATTATAATAGGAATAATCATAATATCGATAAAGAATCTTAATAACGAAGATAATAATTTGAAGGATTCCAATAATATTAGTCAGGACAAGCCTAGTAATATTGAAAGCACTGATGAAGAGGAAACATTAATTAAAAAATTGAAGAGTGTTTCAGAAGCAGAAAGAATACGCACATATTTAGGTAAATACTTTAAATATATAGAAAATAAGGATTACGAAGGAGCCTATAAATTATTATATCCTGAATTTAAACAAAACTATTTTCCTAATATAGAAGATTATCAGACATATTTGGAACAGCAAGAATTGCCTGATATGCTTGCCATAGAATATAATAGCATTACAAGACAAGGGGAATACTATATTGTATTAATTACAATAAATGATTTTTTGCCTGAGACAAGTTTTGTACAAAAGGAAAAACAATTTGTAATAAAAGAAAATAATTATAATGATTATTTTCTATCTTTCAAAAAGTAGGAGGAAATGGAAATTGTTATTAAATATAAAATTAAAGATAATAGATTTTGTAAAAAAACATAAAAACAAAATATTTATTGGAATAATAGTGTTAATAATTATTATATCAATTAATATCTATTTAGGAAATTTAAGAGAATCGGCACCTCCTACTACAAGCTATGAACCACACAATCCAATAATATCAGGAGATGAAGTGAAATCTAAAAAAGACCAAGAATTAATAGAAGATAATATTAAACAATATATGGATTTATGTAATCATAAAGAGTATGAGTCAGCCTATAATTTAATATCAGAGGATTGTAGAAAAGAAAAGTTTGCTGATAATATTGAAAATTTTAAAAAATATATAGATAATATTTTCGATGGTAATAAAATCTATAGTATACAAGATTATGCTAATAAAGATAATATATATATATATAAAGTAACGATAACAGAAGATATTATGGCTACTGGTATGAATAATGAAAATTCAAATAAGAAATATGAAGAGAAAATTGTATTAACAAAAGACAATGAACAAATGAAATTGTCCGTAGGAGGGCTGGTTGCTAGTAAAGATGTTCAATATATAGCAGAAGATGAATATATGAAAATAACGATAAATAAAATCATTACTTATTATGATAAAGTAGTCTATCAAGTAAGTGTAAAAAATAAGACTAATTATGCAATATTATTTTCAAGGAAAAACGAAAAAGACTGTATAGGAATCTCATTAGATGGAGAGCTTAGAGCTGAGAAATCAAGCGAGTATAAAAATAGTGAAAAATGTGTCTTTGGAAGAAATACAGCTAATATAGATCTAACTTTTAATAAGTACTTTGAAGAAATAGTAGATAAAACAAATATTACATTTAATAAGATAAGGATTTTAGAAGAATACACAGGAGTAGAAGATAAATGGGAAGATGAAATAACGAATAAACTGATTAAACAATACAGTGCTACTATAACAATAAAATGAATAAAACTGCTAGAAAAGATAAGTTTTTCTGGCAGTTTTAAAATATATCACAAATTCTTATGAATATATCAACAGTTGTATGGATAATAGGATTTTCATCATATAAATTCATAAAAAAGTTCCTAATAAACGGTATTTGCCATAACAAGAATAAAATTAGCAAAGTGATAATAAGAGAAACAAACGATGTTATGTAATCTTTTAAAGATTTTTTATAACGAATTTTATAACCTCTATTTTTTAAATCTTGGATATAAGCATCATGATAAGCTTTTTGTCTAGCTTGTTCTATCTGTTCTTGATATGCTAATTCTTGTTCACGTCGTAATTGATCTTGATAAAGTCTTTCCTGTTGGATTTGTTGTTGACGTAATACTTCTTGCTGCCTCTTGTACAGTTCGCTTTTTGAAGGGCGAGATGTATAAGTCGTATTGGTTTTTGTGGCATGAGAGGTAGAATTCTCTGTATATGAAGTTTGTTCTTCTTGCTTAGCAAGAGAAGCATCATAAGCTTGCTTTTTTTCTGAATCTGATAGAATTTCATAAGCTTCGTTAATTTCTTTTAAAATTTCCTCTGATTTCTTTTTATTTTCTTCTGGCTGTAAGTCAGGATGATATTTTTTGGCTAGTGTTTTATAAGCCTTTTCTATGATTTCAGGGGAGGCATTTTTATTGACTTGTAAAATATCATAATAATTTTTATTCATACTATCATCCTTTCCTTGATACTATAACATAAAACAAGAAAATTTTCAATTATTTATATAATAGACTTCAACTTCTAAACACATTAAAAATTTCATAAGATGTGTTAGGTGATGAGTATGAAAAATAAAAAAGGATTGTGTTTAGCTGGTGGTGGAGTAAAAGGAGCTGCCCATATTGGTGCAATTAAAGCACTAGAAGAAAGCAACATAAAATTTGAATACATAGGAGGAACATCCTCACGGAAGTATTGTTGCATGTTTATATGCTATGGGATTTCAAGCTGATGAAATGTACAAGATTTTTAAAAAGTATTGTAGTAAAATTAAGTATGTAGATTTTTTTAATATTTTTAAGTTGATATTAGGTTTAATTTTTACAGGTCAAATTTGTATTGACGGATTAAATAGTGGGAAACAAATAGAAAAACTAATTGACAAAATAGGAAAAGATAAAGGGATTTCTAATATTTCTGATATTTCAAAGCCGTTGGTGATACCAAGTGTTGACCTATGTAATGGAAATGTGATTTGTTTTACATCGTGTCAATTTCGAGAGGGAATTTCTGATCATATTCTATATGTCAATGATGTAAATATTGGGACAGCCGTAAGAGTTAGTTGCAGTTATCCAGTTGTTTTTTCTCCATGTACCTATAAAAATATTAAACTAATTGATGGGGGGATTCGTGAAAATGTACCGTGGAAAGAACTAAAGAATCTAGGTGCTGAAAAAGTGTTGAGCATTGTTTTTGATGATGAAATGGCTCAAGATTGTGATAAAAATTTGGTAGAAGTAGCAGGTCGTTCTATTAGTTTGCTATGTAGAGAGCTTTCTAATTATGAAATGGAAGGAGCAGATTGTGTTTTAAAGATTAAAAGTGATAAAGTAGGTTTGCTAGATATGAAAAAGATTGACGAATTATATCATTTGGGTTATGAACAGGCTAAAAAACATATAAGTAAAATCTTACAAATGTAATGAAAAATACAGGGAAGAGCGAATTCCCTGTAAAATATTCCCTATAAGGTAGTTTTTTCTTTATCTGTTTGATTTTCATTTTCTAAAGCTTTTTTCCTATTTTGTTTCGCTTGTAAGTTATCCTTAGCAACTGTCATCAATAATTTAATTCGATTGGCTTGATTTGACTCACTTGCACCTGGGTCATAATCAACAGCAGAGATATTAGCTTCTGGAAATTTCTCACGAATGGTTTTAATAACTCCTTTTCCAACAACATGATTTGGTAAGCAAGCAAATGGTTGAACACATACGATATTTGGAATATTATTTTCAATATATTCGATCATTTCGGCTGTTAAGAACCAACCTTCACCAGTCTGATTCCCAATCGATAAAACATCTTTTACTTTTTCTTCTAAATGCCAGATATCACATGGCTGTAAATAGTCTTTTTTAGAATTGGCTAATGCTATTTTTACATCTTTTTCAAGAATATCAATTAGTTTAATAGCTACTTTCATAATTTTTGCTGAAGTCTTATTGGTATTTAACAAATTATTAAAAGTAATTTTGTGTGTACACATAAATTTAACAAATCCCATAAAATCAGGTAAAATAACTTCTGCCCCTTCTCTTTCTAACATTTCTGCAACATAGTTATTTCCAAAAGGATGATATTTAATTAACACTTCGCCAACAATTCCAACACGAGGTTTTTCGATGGATGTGTCCAATTCTATTTTTTCAAAATCATTTACGATATCATAAATACTTTGTTTAAATTCTTTCGTGGTAGATTTTGCTAGTAATTTTTTGCATTTTTCTAACCAAGTATCAAATAACTTTTGGGTTTCTCCTTTATTTTTTTCATAGGCTCTGTTTTTGGTTAACATTTTTTGTAGTAAATCACCATAAACTACCATTTTTAACAATCTTTCTGCCAAAGGAACCGTTAGCTTAAAACCAGGCATTTTTTCCATTCCAACAATATTGAAGGAGATGACAGGAATATGTTCAAATCCAGCATCCTTTAATGCCTTACGAATAAAGCCGATGTAATTGGTAGCTCTACAACCACCACCTGTCTGTGACATGATTAAAGCTGTTTTATTTAAATCATATTTTCCAGATTGAAGTGCTTCTATCATTTGACCTGTTACTAAAATAGAAGGATAACAAGCATCATTGTTTACGTATTTTAAGCCAGTTTCTACCGTTTTTTGAGTACATTCTCGCAACAATTCAACATGGTAACCAGAAGAACGTACAGCAGTTTCTAATAATTCAAAGTGAATAGGAGCCATTTGAGGGATTAAAATGGTGTAATCCTTACGCATTTCCTTAGTAAAGATTTTTTTGTGCAATCCGGTAGTTTCCATCTGCCTTTTCTTGCACTTTTTCTTGCTCACGTTTTTTCATACTAGCCAATAAGGAACGAATACGAATTCTAACAGCACCTAAATTATTGACTTCGTCTATTTTTATTAAAGTATACATTTTATTATAACTGTTCAATATTTCTTCTACTTGATCGGTTGTGACAGCATCTACCCCACAACCAAAAGAATTTAGTTGGATTAATTCTAAACAATCGTGTTTTCCTACAAAATCTGCTGCTGCGTATAATCTTGCGTGATATACCCACTGATCTACAACACGAATTGGTCTTTTTGCCTCTGTTTTATCAGAAACACTATCTTCTGTTAGAACACTAAGTCCTAGCGAGGTAATTAAGGTATCAATACCATGATTGATTTCAGGATCGACATGATAAGGTCTACCAGCTAAGACAATTCCTTTTAGGTTATTTTCTTCTAGGTATCTTACGGTTTCTGCTCCTTTATCACGAATGTCTTTTTTACATTTTTGGTATTCAGCTTCAGCTTTTTCGGCAGCTTCCATCAATTCAGCTTTTGTAAAATGATAATCTTTAAATTCTTCTAACTCCATTATTTTTTTGGTAAGATTCTTTTTGTCAAATGGTAAAAATGGATTCAAAAATTTTATGTTACCTTTTTTTAGGTTTTCGACATTATTTTTAAGTACTTCAGAATAAGAAATAACAATAGGACAATTATAATGATTGTCTGCTTTTTCATATTCTTTTCTGGAATACGGAATACATGGATAAAATATAGTTGTAATTCCTTGCTCTAATAAGCTTTCTATGTGACCATGGGAGAGTTTAGCTGGGTAGCAAACTGATTCAGATGGCATAGACTCCATTCCTTTTTCATAGGTTTTACGTCTACTTTTTTCAGAAAGAATAACACGGAAACCTAAACTAGTTAAGAAGGTAAACCAAAAAGGGTAATCTTCGTACATATTTAAAACTCTAGGAATACCAATGGTTCCTCTTACTGCAAATTGTTCTTCTAAAGGTTTATAATTAAAAATTCTTTCTTGCTTATATTGAATTAGGTTTGGTAGTTTTTTTGCCTTGGTAATAACACCAGCACCTTTTTCGCAACGATTGCCAGATACATGGATTTGACCATTGCTAAATTTGTTGATCGTCAATTTACAATGATTTTCACAATTATTACAACGTGTATGTGTTATGTTAATTTTTAAACTATCTAATTCATCTGTTTTCAATAAGGTAGATTGATATTCCAAATCTAAATTGGCTTCGTATTGTTCTTTAGCAATAAGAGCCATACCATAGGCTCCCATCAAGCCAGAGATGTCTGGTCTAACAACATTTTTACCAACAATTAATTCAAAAGCACGGAGAACAGCGTCATTGTAAAAAGTACCACCTTGCACAACAATGTGTTTTCCAAGAGTTTCTACATCTCTAACCTTCATTACTTTTTGAATCGCATTTTTAATTACAGAGTAGGATAAACCACTTGAAATGTCACCAACTGAATAGCCTTCTTTTTGGGCTTGTTTGATTTTTGAATTCATAAATACTGTACATCGAGAACCCAAATCAACAGGTCTTTTAGCTTTAATGGCCTCTTTTACAAATTCAGATATTTCGATATTTAAGCTTTTAGCAAAAGTTTCAATGAAAGAGCCACACCCAGAAGAACATGCTTCATTTAATAAGATATTGTCAATAGAACCTTTTTTCATGCGGATATATTTCATATCTTGTCCACCAATATCTACAATACTAGTAACATTTGGTTCAAACTTTTTAGCAGCTGTGTAATGAGCAATGGTTTCTATCTCATTTATGTCAACATTTAAAGCAGTTTGAATTAATTTTTCTCCATACCCTGTTACACCACTATATCTTAGAATAGCCTTTTCAGGTAGTACAGCATATAATTGTTTTAACATAGTGATAACGCTTTTTAAAGGATTTCCTTCATTACTACCATAAAGGGAATATAGTAGTTTTCCGTCTAAATCGATTAGAACCAGCTTTGTAGTCGTAGAACCGGCATCTATACCAAGATAGCAATCTCCTTCATAATTTTCAATAGGATTTCTTTCGACAGTTGCTAAATTATGTCTACTTTTAAAAATCTCATAATCTTCTTGATCTTTAAACAAGGGATCCAAAGGTTGAGTAGTATTATCTTGAGAATTCTTCAAAGTTTCAATTTTCTGTTGCAATTCATCTGGAGTAATAACATCAGCATGAATGGAATCCAAAGCAGCTCCTTTGGCTACTAAAAGATGAGCTTCTTCTGGAATAATAATTTCATCATCTTTTAATCCAAGTGTTTCAATAAATCTAGTTCTTAATTCGGATAAATAATTTAAAGGACCTCCTAAAAATGCAACATTACCTCGAATAGGTCTACCACAAGCAAGCCCGCTAATAGTTTGGTTAACAACAGCTTGAAAAATAGAAGTAGCAATATCTTCTTTAGCAGCACCTTCATTAATAAGAGGCTGGATATCAGTTTTTGCAAAAACACCACAACGAGAAGCAATTGGATAAATCGTAGCATATCCTTTAGCTAATTCATTTAAACCAGCGGTATCTGTATGTAAAAGAGAAGCCATTTGATCTAAAAATGCTCCTGTTCCACCAGCACAAGTGCCATTCATACGTTGTTCAATAGACTGGTCAAAGTAAATAATTTTAGCATCTTCACCACCAAGTTCAATTACCACATCTGTTTTAGGGATATATTTTTCAACAGCACGTTTACAAGAAACCACTTCTTGAATGAAATTAACACCTAAGAACTTAGCAGCAGACATAGCACCAGAACCTGTAAGAGCTAAAGTAAAAGAGTTTAATGGATATTTACGAAGTAACTCTTCCAATACATAACAAACGGTGTTCTTCGTATCTGAAAAATGTCTTTTATAATCTTTATATATTGTATTTTTATTAGAATCCATAACAACTATTTTAACAGTAGTTGAACCAACATCTAGTCCAACATGTAAAATATCTTCCATGATAAAACTTCCTTTCTATGGCGAGTTTGTGGCGAGTTTGGGACAGGCACAAAGTTGCCATTGCTGTAATTACCTTAATTGTATACGGAAAACAGCCTTTTGTCAAATGGAAAATACTGGTCATGATTTAGAAATTGCTTTCTATAAAAGGTTCTAAAATGGACAAACAAATAATAATATAGTTAATAAATAAAGAGAACAAGGAGGAAACCTATGAAAAGTAAAAAGATTGGAGTGATTTTTTTAATTGCATTGATTGTTGTTTTAGTAGGAGGATATTTTGCTATACAATATGTTAAAAGTAAAGAGGAAAAGGAAACAATTGTAGAAGAGTATATTCCGCAAGAAGAAATTGCAGAAGAACAGGTGAGACAGACTATTGTTAGCTTGTACTTTCCATCAAAAGAGACAGAAGAATTAAATCCAGAAGCCAGATTAATTGATATAAAAGAGATTATTAATAATCCTTATGAAAAATTAACTTCTTTATTAATAGATGGTCCTAAAAATGATAAAAATAAAAAAATAATTCCAGCAAATACTAAATTAAACAAAAGTTATTTAGAAGGAGATTGTGTAGTGCTAGATTTTTCCGCAGATTTTTTGAATTATTCAAAGGAAAATGAAAAAGAAAAGACAAATATGATTAATAGTATTGTTAATACCCTAACGGAACTAAGGGAAATTAATCAAGTAAAAATATTAATTGATGGAAAAGAAAATAGCGAGTTTAATGAAATATATACTAGAAAGAATTAATTAAATTATTTTTTCATTATTTTATATAATTTAAAATATTTAAAATAATGATGAAAGTTATTTAAAAAGTGTTCTACATCATTAATAGAATCTATTGTGTTTTTTTATAGGAATTAAAATCAAACTTTTTAGGAGGAGATGATTGTTCTCCTCTATTATTTTGGCTAGTTCTATCTAAAAATTCATTCATTTTTATTCTCCCATTTTTTAATTAATTTCTTTATTGTATAATATGTAGAAAATAGAAAATAGTTTATAATTAAAATAAAAATAATTAATTAAATTAATAAAATAATTAACGAAAAAAAATAAAAAATAAAGTTAGTCAAATAGATTTCAAAAAATGAAAAAAGGCAAAAGAGATGGAAAAGAATAAAAATAAAATTTTTGCTTAAAAAAAGAGAGAAAAAAGTTTGACAGAATATTAGGCAAGCAATGGAAGGAAAGAAAATCGAAAAAGTAAAAAATGTCGAAAAAACAGTTTACATATAGTGTAAAAATTGAGTTAAAAAGAATGAAAAATATTAGGATTTGATCCATAAAAATACTATGAATAAAAAGAAGTAAAAAAATTAAAAGCATAAATAAATCTAAACATAAAATATTTTAAATTAGAGAAAAAGGGATAAGATAAAATCGAAATAAAAAAATAAGAAGAGAGAATTATAGAAATAAAATAAGATTTTCTCTCAAAAAAGAAAAGAAGTAGAAATTGGAAAATAAAAAAGAGAGAAATCTTATTTTGGAAAATGGTAAAATTAAAAATTACAAATAATAAAAAAATAAAAACTGAAATTTAATTTTAAGAAATTATTTAGATAGAATAAATTAATTATTAAAGAAAAATAAATGCGAAAATAATTGAATAAAAAAACAAAATAAATAATTAATTAAATAAATAAAATAATTAATAGAACAAAAAATGAAAAAATTAATAGAAAATAAAGATTAGTCAGATAGATTTCAAAAAATGAAAAAAGGAGAAAAAGAAGAAAAAGGATTAGAATAAAATTTTTGCTTTAAAAAAAGAGAGAAAAAAATTTGACAGGATATT
>CANONT010000004.1 GCA_947567695.1 uncultured Clostridium sp. | reverse complement strand
AGTTTTTCTAGGTCTTGCTTGTATTTTTTAGTAGTTGGTTCTTCTAATACTATGTTATATAAATTTAAGATAATATCATTGTCAGTCATAATTTGCTCCTTTCCGTATTTTATTGTGTAGCCTACACTCTAATAACTTAATTGGTCAAGAAAAGGAATTCCCCTTCTAAAATCTAAAAAAGACACAATTAAAGTGTCTTTTTATATTCTTGTAACCATTTCAATAATTTGTTTTCAATGTATTTAGTACCATATTTTGAATAAATTTCATTGTAGTTAATTTCTATACCTATATATTCTTCTCTAAATTGTTTTAATTTTTCTTTATCTCTTTTTCTTAATGAATCGCAAATGTTTTTATGAATTTTCTTATAAGGGTGTTTTTCAAGGTTAGCTTTTAAGTGTTCTGTTTTAGCTTGTGCAGAGCATTTTGGACTACAAGTTTTTCTATCATTTCGTTCTGTTATTTCTTCGCCAATACCTATACCCTCGTGTTTATATGGTACAAAGAATTTATTACATACACTACATTGCAGAATAGCTTTCTTATTATAGCTTATATGATATATACATACATTTGTTAAATCTTCAAGAGTTTCTATACCATATTCGTATGTCATTTCTATTGGGTTATATCTACCATTTTGATTTTGTTCTATATAGTTACTTTCGTCTTTTTGATATTTTATTTTTACTGGTGGTAATTGTAAATCACAACCACGAAATTGATTACTAGGAGTATAAAAAGGATGAAACAGATTATCTTCATTTTCAAGTGTAGGAGTATATTTTTCATCAAAGAAGAAACTATATACTATTTCATACATATTTTTAATTTGATATTTTATATATGCAAAGATGAATTGACAATGTTTTTTAACCTTATCTATATTCTCATTCTTATCTTGTGCTTCTGTAACTGAATAAATAAGTTTTTCTAATTGATAAACAATAATAAGGTAGTTGTTATTTTTAGAATATATTTTATCTCGTAAATCAATTAGACTTTTTAAGCAAGTTTTATAATCAGTAATTTTGTTGCAATCGAATTTATCTAAAAAGGAGAATAACTGATTTTTGTTATTCAATATGTCTATTATTGTTGCACCAACTAGATTATTTTCATATTTATATTCTTGTGCTAAATCTTGATTTATTTTAGCACATTTTATTTTTTCTTTTACAAACTTTCCATATTCTTTCTCAAATGCTACATAAAAATTTCTATGATAATTTTCATATACAATAGGTAAAAAATTGCTTGTTTCTAATACTTCCATAAAATCATTCCTTTCATCTTGTAGCATACCACAAAACAAATCAATGTGCAACTATGACAAGAAAATAAAAAGGTGCTAATATTATCCCACAAAGCAAAATCTCGAGAAAAACGTTTTGCAAAATGACTTGTGGAGGTGAGAAAAACGGAAACTAAAAATAACAAAATCAAAATCAAAAAACTTCCTTACGCTTGTTTAAGTAGTGCAGAAATCATAAAAGTATTTGAGGGTAATGGCATTATAGAAGTTGAAAGTATGCAGAAAGCACCATTTTCATTGAGTAATAGGTTTGTTAGGCTATCAAAAACAGAGTACATAGATAAAGAAACTGGCGAAATAAAAAAGTACAGAACAAGTAAAACACGAGAGGAAAACCCTAATGAACTGAGAAAAACCTTTAAAGCATTAAGACGCTTGATAAACTACAATTTCTGTGGAGGGAATAACGAGAAACATATAACTCTAACTTATGGCAAATTACAGAAGGACTATAAGCAAGTGAATAGCGATTTTAGACATTGGTGGAAACTAATCAAAAAGCATTTTCCTAGTTTAGAATATATCTGTGTAACAGAATATCAAGCAAGTGGCTCAATACATTTACATGTACTTGTTAAAGATATAGACAATGCAGATTTACCATTAGACAAGACACTACTAAATGAAACTTGGACGCAAGGGTTTAGCAAGGTAACAAAAATTAAAAATGTAACTAATATTGGCAGTTACTTTTCAGCTAGATTTACAGATATAGACTTAAAAGAAGATATACAAAATGAAAATACAAGTAAGTTAATACTCAAAGGTGCTAGATTAAAGTATTACAAGACAGGACAAAAGATATTCACTACATCTAGGGGTATTGTTAGAAATAAGGGACACACAGTTACACAAGAACAACTAGAAGACATAACACGAGGAGCAAAACTTATTTATGCTGATAGTAAGATTATATCAAAAATAAATGAAAATGGCAAGGAATATATTGTCAATAGGTGTACTTATCAGCAGTTTAATAGAAATTTAAAGGAGGAATAAAATATGTGGGTTTTAAGTGATGGTGGAGAGCAAGAAAAAGATAAAGAATTAAAAGCATTTCAAGAAAGGCTACAAGAAATAAGAAAAACACGTGGATTTAAAGAAGAAGAAGCATATGCAGAAGAAGCATATATATTAAACAGAAAAGAGGTTATATGGTCAATGAAAACAAAAATTGATGATGTACTATGGTATATTGAAGAAAATGGATTAGAAAGCCGTCTTTCACAACAAGAATATGACGATATTAGAGAATTACTAAAAAAACTATCTAGTAAACTTCAAGAAATCGATTCTACATTAGAAAATATTTTTGAGCAAGCCTTATTATTCGGTTTATGGAACTCATATGATTAAACAGATAAATAACTAAAAGTATTTAATGTACCCTAATATAATCAAGTAAATATATCTAGGGTGCATTAGAACAAAATCACTATATAAATTGGAGGTGCTATTATGCAAAACAAAGAACAAGAAAATCAACAAGAACTACACTCTTATTGTGCAACTACTGATGAACTTGTTATGACTGAAGAAATCAAACAAGTACTTGATGAACAGTCAAAAGAGATATGGAAAGAAATCGAAAAACAGTTAAGTGAAGAATTTGAGAAAGAATTTGTAAATTATTTCCCAGAGATATTAAAACAAGCATTTAAGTAATGCAAGAAGAAATTGCTTGAGTAGTGTATTTCACTTAATAGATATACTATTCAAGCAAAATTGCTAAAAAAGAAGGGAATTTTATGTTATGAACGAAGTTAATTTATTAGAGGGAATATTGCTAAGTGATGAACAAATTGAAATGTTAGCCTTTGCTATTGAACCACAAGATATTAAAAATTATATCAATGAACACAAGATAGAATATCAAAGTTGGTTAATACAAGAAACTACAAAGGAATTTTATGAAAAACACAAAGATTTAATCTATCAAAAGCTAAAAGAGAAAATTCTTGTATTAGTGAAAAATATTAAAATACAAAACTCATCACTAGCATTAGAAATCAAATGTTAAAAGTAAATATGAAAAGGAGATTATGAAAAATGGAAAATTGTGTATTTTATGGTAGATTTTCTAGTAAAAAGCAAAACGAAACATCAACAGAGGCACAACTAGCAGAGTGTAAAGCATTTGCAGAAAGAAATGGTTATAATATTATTGGAGAGTATATAGATAAGGAAATTAGTGGTAGGTCAGATGAAAGACCACAATTTCAACAAATGATAACTGATAGTGCTAACAAGACATTTAAGTATGTGTTATGCTACACCCTTGATAGGTTTAGTCGTCGAAAGGAAGATAGCGTTTTATATAAAGCTATATTGAGAAAGAACGGAGTTAGAGTAATTTCAGCAAAAGAAAATATTACTGATGACCCTGCACGGAGCATTGATGGAAAGCATATTTGAACGGTCTTGGGGAATATTATTCAAGAGAACTAGGAGTAAAAATATCTAGGAATGGAAAACTTAATGCTGAACGTGGCCAGTTCAATGGGGGGAAACCAGCACTTGGCTATAAATTAGAAATAGAAGACTTTGGCACATACAAGAAAAAGAAACTTGTCATTGATGAAGAAACTGCACCTATTGTTAAAAAGATATTTGAAATGCGAGCTGCGGATATAAGTGTAAAAAATATTTTAAAATTTTTAAACGATAACAAGTACAAAAATAGCAGAAACAGACCATTTAACAAAAATTCACTACAACACTTATTCAACAACAAAAAATACATAGGAATTAACACTTATGGAAAAGAAGAATTTCCTAATGCAGTTCCAAGAATTATAGATGATGAGTTATTTGAAAAGGTGCAAAGCATTAAAGAGAAATATAAACACTCTCCGGGAATTAAAAAAGCAACAGAACGCTATTTATTAACTGGAAAGATATTCTGTCGGACATTGTCGGTAGTAACTATATTGGAAAATCTGGAAACTCTAAAACTACAAAAATGTATAGATATTATCGTTGCAACAAGTCAAAAGATAAAGGTTGTAAGAATAGAACTATACCAAAGGAAATTATTGAAGACAAAGTAGTGAGAAAGTTAAAAACTCTACTTACAGAAAAAAATATAGATAAGATAGCAAAGAAGATATATGAAACTTGTCAAAACGGAAAAGAAAATGTAGTGATTAAAAACTTAGAAAAGAAAAAGAAACAACTTAACAAAAACATAGAAAACTTAATGGCAGCATTAGAAAGTGGACAACATATAGATATGATTAACAACAGAATTACACAAAATGAGATAGAACTTCAAGAAACACAAAGTCAATTTATGCTAGAAATGGCAAAAATATTCAAACTTTCCGAAAAAGAAATAAAATTTTTCTTGACAAGGCTACAAGATGGTGATATACTAGATGACAGTTACAGAAAAGTGCTAGTTGATATGCTAGTCAACTCAATACTGGTTTATGACAATGAATTAGTTATAATCTGTAATGTTGGAAACAAGCCAATTACTTTAACGATTGACTTGATTGAAGATATAAAGAGTGAATTAGTAACTGACCCGTTTACGCTTGTTAAACGGTTCGGTTCACCAAAACTTCCAAAAAATTCTTAATAGTTTTTACTGCAATAATATATGGGTGATACAATTTTAAGAACTATTAGAAGTTGAAAGTCAGGTGAAAAAATGCAGGACAAATACGAATTAACACTCGAAGAAAATATATTTTTAGCTAAAAAAATGTTAGTGAATAACATATATAGTAATGCAAGAATAGAAGGATCTAATGTCACATTTCCAGAAACAGAAACCATTTTAAATGGGGTCAATGTACCAAATGTAAAATTAGATGATATACAATGTATTTTAAATTTAAGAGATGCTTGGAAATATGTGATAGCAACGATCGAAGAGGAATTTGATTTAAATTATATCTGTAAAATAAATGAATTGGTAGCAAGAAATGAATCGTTGCAATGGGGAAGCTTACGAACAGGAAAAGTGCTAATATCAGGAACAGATTATGTACTAGACATACCAAAAGAAGAAAAGATAAAAACAAAACTAAATGAGTTGTTAGAAATCGAAAATGTTACAACTAGAGCTATTAAATATATGCTTTATGGTATGAGAAATCAATTGTTTTGGGATGGAAATAAACGAACCAGTATGATCGGTGCTAATAAAATTTTAATACAGAATGGCAAAGGGATTTTAATGGTACAAGACAAACATTTAAAAGAATTTAGTCAATTATTAACGCAATATTATGACACCAATAAAAGTGAAAAAATAGAAGAATTTCTATACAATCATTGTATTTTGGGAATTGATAAATAAAATAGTAATATTTAAAAGGGAGTAGCTATTTATTACTAATCAACAGTCGCGATATAGTAGATATATCTGGTTAGTAAGCTATTAAATATAGTAAGCGAGACTTTTAAAAGGAATATAAAATATTCCTTTTAGAAGTCTTTTGTTATGAATGCTGATATATGGCTGGCGACTTTGTGCCTGTGGTGACTTTGGGTCTGTCCCAAACTTGCCACATAAATTTTATAAAAATGTAAAAACTATTAAAAAGGAGATGGTTCCAATTGGAAACTAACAAATGGTTCAACAAAGAAATCAAAGAAGTAGAAGCAGAATTGCAAACAGATCAAGAGAAAGGATTAAATAAAGAAGAAGTCCAAAAAAGGCAAGAGAAATATGGATTGAATCAGTTAAAAGCAGCTAAAAAGAAAACCTTACTACAAAGATTTGCGGATCAATTTAAAGACTTTTCTATTATTGTGTTAATCATAGCAGCTATTGTATCAGGAGCTGTGGGAATTGCCGAAGGAGAGGGAATTACAGATACGATTATTATTTTAATTGTAGTGATTGTAAATGCGATTATAGGGGTAAGCCAAGAATCCAAAGCGGAAAAATCGTTAGAGGCATTACAAAAATTAACGGATCATGCCTCTAAGGTAATTAGAAATGGAGAAGTGATCGTAATCCCAGCTAAAGAACTTGTGCTAGGAGATATTGTGGTATTAGACACAGGAGATTACATTCCAGCTGATTTAAGGATTATCGAAGCTGTTAATTTAAAATCACAAGAATCTTCGTTAACAGGAGAATCGGTACCAGTTGAAAAAAGTACCGAAAGAATTGAAGGAGAAGAAATTGGAATTGGTGACAGAGTGAATATGCTATTTTCTTCTAGTTTAGTGACTTATGGTAGAGGAAAAGGAATTGTAGTGGAAACTGGTATGACCACCGAAGTGGGAAAAATTGCAGGAATGATTAACAATACTGAAAAACAAGAGACACCATTACAACAAAAACTAAATAAACTAGGAAAAACCTTAGGAATTGCAGCATTAGCCATTTGTATCTTTATCTTTTTCATAGGATTAATCCAAGGAAAAGAGCCAATCCATATGTTTATGACAGCAGTAAGCCTTGCTGTTGCAGCGATTCCAGAAGGATTAGTTGCCGTATCTACTATTGTTTTGGCGATTGGTGTTCAAAAAATGGTTAAGAAAAATGCGATTGTAAAAAGGTTGCCAGCTGTTGAAACACTAGGAAGTGCAACTGTCATTTGTTCCGATAAGACAGGAACTTTAACACAAAACAAAATGACAGTAGAAAAAATATTCATCAATAATCAAACAAATGACTTGGAAGAAATAAAAGATATCAATGAAGATGTTAAAAAATTAGTGTATGCCAATATGTTGTGTAATGATACCAAAATAGCAAATGATGGAACACTAACAGGCGATCCAACAGAAACCGCATTAGTCGATATGGCATTTAAATTGGATTTTGATCCTAGTATTTATGATAGAACTCCTCGTTTGAACGAGATTCCATTTGATTCAGACAGAAAATTAATGACAACGATTAACGAACAAAACGGAAAATACATTGTTTACACCAAAGGAGGAGTTGACGAATTATTAAAAAGATGTCATTCTTATTTATTAAATGGCGAGGTAAAGCAAGATTTAGACAAGTATGCTATTACGATTCGTGAGCATAATGAAGGAATGGCAAAAGAGGCTTTAAGAGTACTAGCCTGTGCCTATAAAGAGATTAACCATAAGCCAACCAATGAAGAAATGGAAAATATGGAAAATGATTTAACTTTTATTGGTATGGTAGGAATGATTGATCCACCAAGGGAAGAAGCGAAAGTGGCAGTAGAAAAATGTAAAACAGCAGGCATTAAAACAGTTATGATCACAGGGGATCACAAGATTACGGCAACAGCTATAGCCAAAAAGCTTGGTATTTTAGAAAAAGAAGAAGAGGCAATCACAGGTTTAGAACTTGAAAAAATGTCAGATGAAGAATTAGAAAAGAAAGTAAGACAATATTCGGTTTATGCTAGAGTTTCACCAGAACATAAAGTAAGAATTGTAAAAGCTTGGCAAAAAAATGGAGAAATTGTTGCTATGACTGGTGACGGCGTAAACGATAGCCCAGCCTTAAAAACATCAGATATTGGCTGTGCCATGGGAATGGTAGGAACGGATGTAGCAAAAGAAGCAGCAGATGTTATTTTAACAGATGATAATTTTGCAACGATTGTTTCAGCGGTAGAAGAAGGAAGAAGAATATATGATAATATTCTAAAAGTCATCCAATTCTTATTATCTAGCAATGTTGGAGAGATTGTCGTGCTATTTTTAGCAACACTATGTACACCTTTGTTTGCGAATTGGTTTGGCATTACTGACATTTCTCATTTAGAAATTTTGTTGCCAATCCATATCTTGTGGATTAACTTAGTAACCGACTCACTTCCAGCCTTAGCACTAGCTTTTGATCCCGCAAATGCAGATATTATGAAGCGAAAACCAGCGAAACCCGGAAAAGGTGTATTTACCAAAGGTATGACTTGGCGAGTGATTTACCAAGGAGCTATGATTGGACTGCTAACACTTGGAGCTTTTATGATTGGTTTAGCAACTACTACAACACCAATTGACGGATTAAGTTTAGACGAATCTAAAATAGAGGTTGGGCAAACTATGGCTTTTGTTACGCTTGCTTTATCTGAATTAGCTCATGTATTTAATATTAGAGATAATAAGAATTCTATATTTAAAACAAAGGTATTTAATAATACAAAATTGATTTGGGCAATTGTTGCATCTGCTGCTTTAATGCTTGTGATTCTTGCTATACCAGCTCTAAGAACAATTTTTAGTATACCAGTGCTTCCAACACAAAATATCATAGAGTTAGTAGGTTTGATTTTGGCTCCTATTGTGATAGTGGAATTGTTTAAATTATTGAAAATAAATACGGCAAAAGATGAGTAAAAAGTATTTACATTTGTTACTTAAATATGATAAAATCAACAGTATTCAGTGAAAACTGAATTGTGTATCTTGACAACCAAACAGCAACCAACAACCAAAAAAAGGAGGTCTTTATGGAACAAGACAATGTTGTAAAGGAGAATGGTAAGTTTCAGAATTTAAGAGAGGATTTGCCCAGGGCATATCGCTTCATTTCTGAAGAAGTGACAATTAGAGACACTGATTTACGGAAAAAACAATCATATTTGCAATTCATTATGACGTTTGAGGAAAGAGCACCAATAGAAATTCCGCTTGAAGATGGATCTAAAGTCGGAGAGATTTTTTCGATGTTTAGAGTGGAATTTCAAAAAGAATTGAATAACAAGAAATTGCTATGCTATTCTGGAATGGATGGCATAGTTTGGGCGATAGGTTCGACAGACGAGGATTGGATCGTGAATATCCTAAAAGAGGAGAAACCTTGCCCTTATTCGATAGAAGAGATGGTTGATTATCATTCTGAACGATTACCATCGGATGAAGAATGGAAGGCTTTTTGTAAGGGAAATAACGGTCAAGAATAGGCATAGATCAGTATATGCTGGTTAGGGGATACTACTAATAGTATCCCCCAATTGTTAAATGAAAAAGAAAATAATAGCAACCAATTGGTTGCTATTTTTCCATACTTGTGGTAATATATTTCTATAAAAAGGAAAAGCTAATAAAGATATAACGTCAAGCAAATCCGTACTTTAGAGAGGAATAAAACCAAAATGGAAAAATCAGTTTTATTAGAAAAACGAGAATTTTATCAAAACAATAAAAACAAACTAAGTAAAGAAATACAAGAAAAAATAGAAAAAGCATTTGACATAAACTTTACTTATCATTCTACCACTATCGAGGGAAACACTTTATCGTTAATTGAGACAAAAGCAGTAATCGAAGACAAAATCAGCATTGGAGGAAAACAATTAAGGGAAATCTATGAAGTAGCCAATCATAGTAAAGCATATGAATATATTAAAAAATGTATGGAAAAAAAGGAAAAACTAACAGAAGAAAAAATCAAAGACATTCATCAAATTTTAACGCAAAACATCTTACAAGGAGGAATTTATCGTCATACAGATGTAGTAATAACAGGAGCAACGCACACGCCTCCTACACCAAATGAAATGTACAATCAATTAAAATTTTTTTATGATGACCTAATAAAAAAAGAAGAAACAATGGAAGCCATTGCATTATCAGCTTGGACACATGCTGAATTTGTAAAAATACACCCATTCCCAGACGGAAACGGTCGAACGTCAAGACTAATTATGAATTATCAATTAATGGCGAAGGGATTTTTACCAATCATTATCAAAGTGGAAGACAGACTAGAATATTACAATCATTTAGATTTATATGCTACAACTGGAAATTTACAACCTTTTGTGAAAATGATAGAAGAATTAGAAGAAAAAAGACTGGACGAAATTAATCAAATTATAAAACAAGAAATAGAAAATAAGGGAGGATAAATAAGTGAAAAATAAATTTTATGTAACAACCCCCATTTATTACCCAAGTGGGAGATTTCATATAGGAACAGCCTATACTACTGTATTAGCAGACAGTATCAAACAATATCACAAGCTAAAGGGCGAAGAAGCCTATATGCTAACAGGAACCGATGAACATGGTCAAAAAATAGAAGAAAAAGCCAAGGAAGCCAACCAAACACCCAAAGAATACGTAGATGGAATGGCAAAAATGGCAAAAGAACTATGGGCGAAAATGGGAATTGAATACGATGATTATATTCAAACCACAGAAGCAAGACACGAAAAAATCGTCCAAAAGATATTTGACCGATTTATGGAACAGGGCGATATTTATAAAGGAGAATATGAAGGATGGTATTGTGTGCCTTGTGAAACCTTTTTTACCGAAACCCAACTACTGGACGGAAAATGCCCAGATTGTGGTAGAGAAGTGCAACTGATGAAAGAAGAATCTTACTTTTTTAACATGAAAAAGTATGTAGATCGATTGTTAAAATATTATGAAGAACACCCAGATTTTATTAAACCAGAATATAGAAAAAATGAAGTCATCAATAACTTTATCAAACCAGGATTAGAAGATTTATGTGTCACCAGAACTTCTTTTGATTGGGGAATCAAAGTGCCAAAAGACCCCAAACATGTTATTTATGTATGGTTAGATGCCTTAACAAACTATATTACAGCTTTAGGCTACTTATCAGAAGATGATACCTTATTCCAAAAATATTGGCCAGCAGACTTACAAATTGTAGGAAAAGATATTGCAAGATTTCATCTCATTTATTGGCCAATCTTCTTAATGGCATTAGATTTGCCAATACCAAAAAACATTTTAGTCCATAACTGGATTATGATGAAAGACGGGAAAATGTCAAAATCCAAAGGAAATGTCATCTATCCAGAAACCTTAATCGAACGATATGGACTCGATAGCGTTAGATATTTCTTATTAAGGGAAATGCCAGTTTCACAAGACGGAATCTTTTCGCCAGAAGCCTTTGTCGAAAGATACAATTTTGATTTATGCAATGATTTAAGTAATCTATTAAATAGAACCGTATCTATGGTTAACAAATACTTCGGGGGAAACGTTCCACTATATAACGGAACACCAAATGAAGTCGACAAAGAACTAGAAGAATACACATTAGCACAAATTGATAAATTTGAGGAGAAATGGAACCAATACGAAATTGCCAATAGTATTCAAGAAATTTGGAACCTAGTAGCTAGAACTAACAAATACATCGATGAAACTATGCCATGGGCTTTAGCCAAAGAAGAACAAACAGAAAAGTTAGCATCTTGTATGTATCATTTAATAGAGAATTTGAGAAAAATAGCGATTTTAATTCAGCCATTTATGAAACAAACAGCAGATAATATCTTTCGACAAATTGGCATGCAAGAAGATTCTATGAAAAATTGGGAAAATCTAAAAGAATACAACAAGCTTAAAAATTGCAAAGTGATTGAAAAAGGAGAGCCTATTTTCATGAGATTAAACGCAAAAGAAGAAGTTGAATTTTTAAAAAATATCATGAAAAAATAAAAAATGTCCCCATTGTTTTCCATTCTGGTCTGGGAATAAATGGGGTTTCTAGCTATATTAAATTTTTTGGAAACCCCTTGCGTACAACAGATGAGTGTTTAAATTTTATCATTAAGTGAAGCGAAAGGAAATAACTATAAAAATGTCATTTTTATAGGCAGTGGAGGTTAACATGAAAGATGTTTTTTGTTCCTATTATACGGATTCAGTAGATATTACAAACTACATGGTAAAAAAATTAAGAATTGAAGACAAAGACATAGTTTTAGAGCCATCAGCTGGTACGGGAATGTTTATAGATGCACTAATAAAAAATGATAGAAAAATAGAGATCGAAGCTATTGATATTAATAATGAGGCTATTTCTGTACTTAATGAAAAATATAGAGATGTCAATAATTTAACAGTAAAAAGATCGGACACATTATTAGACGAAAGATTAGATTATATAAGTTCTATCGGTGGATATTATACAAAAATTATAGGTAATCCACCATATGGAGCATGGCAAGATTATGAAAAAAGGGATTTATTGAAGAAAAAATATAATGGGCAATATGTAAAAGAAACTTATACTTTGTTTTTATATAGATGTATTTCGTTATTAAAAGATAATGGTAGACTATCATTTATAATACCAGATACATATTTATTTTTAAACATGCATTATAAGTTAAGAAAGTTTCTATTGACTAATACGAAAATAGAGGAAATATTAATCTTCCCATCAAAGTTTTTCCCTGGTGTAAGTTTTGGGTATTCCAATTTATCGATTATAACATTACAGAAGACAACGCAAGATAAAGCACTAGCGAACAATGTTAAAGTCATCAAGGGATTTTCAAAAACAAAAGAATTTAATAATATTCTTAATAAAGAAGATTTAGAAAAACTGGAAATCTTTAATTTTAGTCAAAAAGAAATTTTAGAATTGCCACAATCAAAGTTTTTACTAACTAAAAGTAGAGATTTTAAGAGACTATTAAATAATGACATTAAGATAGGAGATATTGCTGATGGAGTAACAGGATTTTATTGTGGAGATAATAAAAAATTTTTAAGAGTAGCCAATAGTTCTGTAAAAGGCGAAAAGAACTATAAAAAAGTGAGTATGGATCAAGTATATAAATGCTACATTAATGAAGAATAATGTATTTGATCAGTCTATTGTTGGCATATTTCCAAAAGATATATCTAAAATGTACTATTTGTTAGCGATTATGAATTCAGATATGATAAATAATTTAATTCATATTATAAATCCTACTGCTAATAATTCAGCGAACTATGTTAAACAAATACCATATATTGAACCAGAAAAAACGATGTTAGACTTGATTACCAAAAAAGTCAAGACAATTATTGAAAATATCAATTGTAATAATTGTACAAAAGTAAAAAAATTACAAAATGAGATAAATACTCTTGTGAATGAAGTTTATGCAATGTAATGTGCCAAAGGATAAAATGAGACAAGAGGGACAGGTTTAGACTGTCTCATTTTTTCATTTTTTTTGCAAATAAGCTATTAAAAAATCGAAATATGGTGTATAATATAGAAAAATGAAAAAAGAATGGGAGTAAAAATGGTAATAGATGAAAATGATAACGAAGATTATAACACATATATGACAACCATACCAAAGAAAATAACTACCAAAGAAATAGTGACTACTGTTATAACAATATTATTAATTTTTATCTTGATTGGTTTAATCATGATTACCAAAAATTCGATTGGTATAATCAGTGAATATAAAATCTATGAACAGTATGAGACACAAGTAGCTGTTTTGCAGAAACAAGAACAGGCAAGACAAGCAAAAATAGAGAAGAAAAAACAAGAAAAATTACCTAAATTAACGCAAGAACGGAAGAGACAAGATAGAAAATATTTATCATGCAGAAACCAAAAGAGCATTTTTGACTTTTGATGATGGACCATCACCAGTGACACCAGCTATTTTAGATACGCTAAAACAAGAAAAGATAAAGGCAACTTTTTTTGTTTTAGGGTCTAGGGTTGATGCTATGCCAGAAATGGCAAAAAGAATTTATGAAGAAGGTCATTATCTAGCAAATCACGGATATTCTCATACCTATTCAGCGATTTATTCTTCACCACAAGCGGTGTTAGATGAATTTAATCAATGCAATGATGCTGTAAAAAAAGCGATTGGTGTACCAGAATATAATTCTCATCTATTTCGATTTCCTGGAGGGTTGCCAGGAGGTAAGTATGTAAATATCAAAAATCAAGCCAAAGAATTATTAGCTCAAAATGAAATTGTACCTATTGATTGGAATGCTCTTTCAGGTGATGCTGAAACGACCCAACCAACTGTGGAATTTGAAATGGCGAGAATACAAGAAACGGTAGGAAATAAAAATAGTGTTGTTATTTTAATGCATGATGCGGAAACAAAAACGGCAACAGCAGAAGCATTGCCACACATTATTAACTGGCTGAGAGAAGATGGATATAAATTTAGCAATTTTTATGAAATTATAAAATGAGAGGAGAGGGAAGATTGTCTGAGAAAGTAGAAAAAACAGAAAGTATAGAAGAAAAGTTGGAGTATTTGGGATTAAATTTAGACAAGATACCAGCAGGGATTAAAAAATTTGAACCGTTAGAATTTAGAATTCCCAAATTTTATGATGAAAAGCAATACAGACAATATCGCTATGTTCCCATTAAAGAGATACAAATTTTGCTATCCCCAACCAACCGCTTAGATGCGATTGAAGAAAAATATAAAAAAGCAAGTCCATTGGCGGATTACTTAGATAGTAAAAAAGAGGAGAATATTTTAAAACATACTACTTTTTTAAATATGTTGAAACAAATCAAAATACAAGACATTGAAAAAGTAGAAGAAGAACAAGCCAATCTGAATAAAAAAATACCTTTCAAAGTAAAATTTGAAGGGAACTATTTATGGCAAATCTATTATTCTGAAAATACAGACCAATATTTCATGTTAGTACCAACAGAAGATTCTGATTATTCAACTTTTTTCTATTTATTGAAAAAGAAATTAGAAAAAAGAAGAACAGGAAAGATTTTTGTTCCGATAAGAAATGTAGGTTATAGTAGAGAATACTTGAAAAAATCAGAATTTGAAGATTTAGAAAATTATTTGTGGCTTTTTACAAAAGACTGGCCACTAATCTATGAAGTATATGACAAAAATGATGAGTTAAGCATACAAATTGTAGGTGAGACGGAAGTTTATGAAAGAATTAAAAGTCCTTATAAAATAAAATTAGAAAGTAAAGAAGAATCGAATCAATTTTATAAATTGATTAAAGCGATGTTCATTTTGCAAACAGAATTGCCAAATTATTTTATGTTTAAAACTCAAATTGGAAAATCAGGAGAGATTGAATTTTATGTTGAAAACAGAAAAATAGAGTACGGCAATATTGCTCCTTGGATTAATGACGAATTTCAATTGGGAGAAAGTAGATGTCAAGAGGCAGAAGATCTAATTAGTAAAAATCAGAAGAAATTAGAAAAGTTAAAAGTAGAAGTAGCAAGTCAAGAAATAGAATATCTGGCTAAGGAAAAACAGATTTCTACCTTTTTAGAATGTAAAAAGTCATTTTTTGGCAAGTTCAAATATTATTTTAAATACAGCAAAAAGAAAAATAATGGCGAAATGAAAGAAAAGACAAAAGTACCAAATAAAAACGCGAAAACTCAAGAAATAGAAGAAGAAAAAGACATCAGTAAAAAAGAGGCTACAAAAAAAGTCAATTATACCATTGAAGAATTAATTGATTTATATCGAGAATTTGAAAAACTAGAAAATACTTTAAAAAATGTCATGTTGGATCTAAATAGTTTAAAATTAAAACAAAAGAACATGGATAAAAAAATAAAAAATGCTACTTTATTTATTGAAGAAATCGATCGTCACAAAAAAAGTATCTTTGAATTTTGGAAATATAGCAATAAAGATGAAATGGCAACTTTACCAGAAGGAGAGGAAGAGGAAGTTAATATTATCAAGAGAATTACTAAATTTTTTGATTATGAAGAAGATATCGAAAAATTTGGGAAAACAATGGATAAAATACAAAGACAAGCTTTATCCAAGCAAGAAACAGACAGTATTTATATTATTTCTACTGACTTGATAGAAATGATCAATAAATTAAAAAATAAGGAAGTCGTACCAAAAGATGTTACAGCTAATTTAAATCAACTGAAGAAACAAGCCATAGAGGAGAAAACTTTAACAGAAAACGATGAGTTTGATATTTTTGGAGGGATGATTCAAGATTCGTCCAAAGTATCAAAAATCAATAACAAAAAACATCGAGAGATAGCAAAAGATAAGTTTTCCATATTAGATATTAATAAAACGACCAAGCAAATGGAATATAAACTAGCTTTAGAAAAAGTGATCGAAAATGTCAAAACAGCATTAGAAAAAGTTGTGATTTCAGAAGATTTGCCAGTGTATAAGGCGATTCAAGATAAAGTATTAGATGAAAACGAAATTAATGTGTTTGATATGAACCCAGAAGCAGAAATGAAAGAAGTGATTCAAGAAAAAGAATCTAAGATTAATTTTTATAAAATTCATTTGAAACAAGGATCCAATGCTATTAGTTTTACAAATTGTATTTTCTATGATAATCAAAATAAGACATTACCAATAGGTCAAGATTTGTCAACTAAAATTTTGGTAGATGTTTCTAAATTAGATATGAAATTAAAAGGAAAATCTTCTTTTAAAATGGTCGATTTTGAGAAGGATAATGAGGATTTTTCAACCATTAAAATAAAGACAATTACCGTTTTTGAGTATGAGGGATAACGAAAAAACTTCTTTTGCATATAATGGAGTAATTATAGAGCAAAGGAGGTTTTTTATTGTGAAAAGGGGAAAGGTCGTATTTATCTGTTTGATTATCATAGCATTTGTGTTCTTTGCAAATAGTAACATGACATATGCGATAACACCTAGCTCTAATCCGCAGTATCAGGGCGTGGATGTGAGTGATTGGCAAGGATACATAGATTATGGTCAGGTACGTGCTAGTGGAATTGAAGTCGTTTATATCAAATCAAGTCAAGGAAGTAATATCAAGGATCCCTATTTTGATATCAATTATCAAAATGCCAAAGCTAACGGTTTAAAAGTGGGATTTTATCATTTTTTAACAGCTACTAACACACGGGGAAGCGGAACAAGAAGCCCGATTTTTTGCTTCTGTCATAGCAGGAAAACAACCAGATTGCAAGTTGGTATTGGATTATGAAGTTTTTGGCGGAGTAGGAGTGGAAGAGTCAAATAACATAGCACAAGTTTTCTTAGAAAGTGTTAAAAGATTAACCAATAAAGAAGTTATTATATATAGCGATTTATCTAATGCTAGGGATCGATTCAATAGAAGTATTGCAGATAATTATGAGTTATGGCTTGCTTATTATGGAGATTATAACAATTTGGCAGATGTAGAGACCAGTTGGGAAAGATGGATTGGTGTTCAATACACAGATCGAGGAAATGTGCCTGGAATTGCAGGAAATGTAGATAGAGATTTATACACAGAAAATATATTTTTATCGGATACAAGTGAAATTCCCAATACACCCAATCCAAATGACAACGTGAACACAGAAACTGTTTTTTATACCATTCAACTAGGAGATACTTTATCTGAAATTGCCAGTCGATATGGAACCACGGTACAAGAATTAGTAGATATTAACAATTTAACAAATCCAAACTTGATCTACCCAGGAGAAACTTTGAGAGTAGCAACCAACTCAACTGTGCATGGTTCGGAAACAAGAGCGACAGGAAGCATTACTTACACTGTACAAAGAGGAAACACTTTGTCACAAATTGCTAGTAGTTATGGAGTTACGGTTAGTCATATAGTGGAAATAAATAATATACAGAATCCAAATTTAATCTATCCTGGTGAAAAATTGAGAATAACGGAGAGTGCAAATACTACTTTAAATCCAGTGATACAAAATAATTATTATACGGTTCAAAGAGGAGATACCTTAGCAGGAATTGCTAGAAGGTATGGCGTGACAGTTCGATATTTAGCTAATTTAAATGGAATTGGTAATCCAAATTTGATCTATCCAGGTCAATTGTTAAAAGTATCATGATACCAAATTGCCAAAGGTTGCCAAAGGGGACGATCCTTTTTGGCAATTTTTGTCCCCACTAGTGCTAGGATTAAATGTTACTGGTCAGCCTACTGCTACATTTTTTAGTGAGAAAGCTTACTATATGATTTTTTCATAAGAAAACAAATAATAAGGCTGACTAGTAACGATTAAATGGGGAAAGTGAGAAGAATTTTGAAAAAAATATAGACAAAGAAAAGAATATGTGCTAATATATATTAGTACATGCTGATGTTAAGTTAGCTGTTCAAGGCAAAGCGAGTTACAGCTAACTTTTTAGTGAAAGCGGTAATTTTAAATTTTTGCATGCCGATGTGGCGGAATTGGTAGACGCACTGGATTCAAAATCCAGCGGGAAACCATGTGGGTTCGAGTCCCACCATCGGTACCAGTCTGGGTGTTCTTATAGGATTTAACGTCTTATAAGAACACTTTTTTATTATGCCGATAATTTATGAGCGTATTTCACATTAACGCCCTTTCTTGTATTTACTGTAACATCTACATCAGGAATTTTCGGCAAATCAGGTATTTCTATTGCACCTACACAATTCCAGTAGATAGTTATTATTTGTACTGTTTCGCCTGTATCTAATTTTTCGGCGTGATTTATTTTTATTTCATCTATCAACTCATTTAACATCTCTCTAGTTAGTTTTTTTGTTCTTGTATATTTGCGAACGGTAGAAATGAACATATCTGCTGTAACTGTTTTTTCTTCTGCTTTTTCTAACTCTGCACGAAGCAGTTTGATTTTTTCTGCAATTTCTGTTTGTTCGTCTGTATATGTTTTTGACATCTTCGCAAATCTTTCATCATCTATTTTGCCTGATAGATTATCTTCATACATACGATTAAAGATGTTGTCTAGTTCTTTATCTCTTGCAACTAATATATTTAATTCTTTTTGCTTGCTGTTCCTGTTTTGTTCGGCTGTTATTTTAGAATTACCCATTATAACCTCTGCAAATTGTTTCTTATATTGTGTAGCAAATTTTGTAAGTCTGCGTATTTCTTGTATAATAACCTGTTCTAAAAAGTCAAGGCGTATATAATGGGTTTGTGTGCAATTACCACGTCTAGTATTATTACTGCCACAATTAAAGTATTTTATATCGTGATTTCTTTGATTATAATGATAATTCATATTAGACCCACAGTCTGCACAATGTAATAATCCTGAAAATATATTTGCTTCTCCGTCAGCTGTTTTGCGTTTTCGTGCTTTTCCTCTTTTTTCTTGTACTCTCTCAAAGTCCTCTCGACTTATAATAGGCTCGTGAACATCTTTAAATATTACCATATTTTCAGGGCTGTTTTTTAATCGCTTCTTTAACTTATAAGATTTAGAATAGGTTTTAAAATTGATGACATCTCCAACATACTCTTGCAAAGTTAATATTTTTTGAATAGTCGATGAGTTCCAAAAGCAAGGATTTTCTATATTATAAAGACCACCACGTTTTAATCCAATACTTGCCCAATAATTCATAGGTGTTAAGATTTTGTCTTTTGTCAAACCATTTGCTATTTGTTCTGTTCCTTTTCCACCTAAAAACTCTTTATAAATTCTACGCACTATATTTGCAGGCTTTTTGTCTATAATCCATTTTTTAGTATTATCAGGGTCTTTCATATAGCCATAAGGTGGGAGAGATAGAGGCTCTCCTGAATTACCTTTTACATAGTTAGATAATCTACGCTTTTTGCTTATATCTCTACTGTAATATTCTGCTGTGATATTCATAAATCCGTATAAAAGGATTTTTGCCCTCTGCACTATCAATGCCCTCTCCGTACTGAAATAAAACGAATATTGTGTTCAGGGAATAACTCCTCAATGTAAAGACCTGCTCTTATATAATCTCTTGCAAATCTTGTAACATCTTTTACTATAACTGCCGAGAATAAGGCTGTATCTTGCTCTATTTGAGTAATCATACGTCTAAAATCTTTCCTGTCCTTATTTGTTCCAGTTATTCCGTCATCAACAAACTCAATGAAATTTGTAAATCCTTTTTCTTTTGCTACTTTTTGCAATAATTTTCTTTGATTTTGTATTGAATAACTTTCATCTAATCCGTCATCTCTGCTAATTCTCAAATAAAGTGCTATTGTATTATTTATACTTATTTTACTTTTTGACTGTTTCATTTTTTATTTTTCCTCCTTTCGGCACAGTCAAAAGCAATATTTACATTACATCTATTATATTACTTTTTGTCTGCTATTGCAAAGTTATTTTTTATTTTCTGTATTTTCAACATCAGCTTGCATAAGTCTTAATAAAACATTGTTTATATTAGGTGCATTTTCCTTTTTATAGACTGCATTGACAACAGCTGTTAATTTTCCTATTTCATAAAAGCTATATGTAATTACTCTTTTTTCCTGCATTTTATTGCTCCTTTCTTGCTTTTTCATTTAATACAGTAAGTATCTTTTGTGCTTTTTTAGGTAGGACTTTCAGTTCATTATATTTATTGATTAATGCTTCATTTTTAAGACCTGCTATAATATAAGGCTTATATGCTTCAAATACGTAATCAACACTTTTTTCAATGTTTCCTAGTTTTCTTTTGCACGTTCTTATTTTTGGTGTTATTGTATTTGCTTCAAAATATTTGTATATAAAATCGGACTGGTCTTTATTTGCGATTACTTTTATTCTTTGTTCAAATATTCTATTTGTAAATTCTTCATCAAAAGCGTGGTCTAAAACTAAATCTCCGTTTTATTCTGTGTATCTCTATTTCTGCTCTTATAATCACTTTATTTTTAGGAGCAGGGTAGTTAAGAGGGTCATCAGCTGTCTTATTATATACTCTACTATAAAATTGACTTTGTCTGCTTCCATAATATACTGTTCTTGCGTCCTCTTTGCCATTTAAAGTACAGTCTTTTCTTTTAAATGCAAAACTGTAATATCTTCGCCATTGCTTCAATGGTACACATACATCTTTTTTTAAATCTAGTCTTGATATTCTGTATTCAGTATGATTATTTAATATCTTTTCAACATCATTAAATTTATAGTCGAGAGCGTGCCAGTATTCTCCTGCCAGTTGCACTGTGTATCTCCACCCCATAGACTTTGCTGTGCCATATTGTTTGCCAACTGTTATACCGATATTGTGAAACTCTTTGCGTTGTTCCTTTACTACATATAGCTTCTTGACAGGTATTCTTGTATAAATCAGGCAAAATTTGTGCAAATTCGCATAGTACATCGTATGTAGTTAAATAATATTTGCTTTTATGTTGTGATAAACTCACAGTTAAATAGTCTATTTCAGCCATTTTACGCTCCTTTCTATATATAAATTTTTAAAATGTTACCCCCGTATTACATTACGGGGTGGCGTGGCTGTCGCTTCGCTTCGCCACGTCCTCATCTGTACCATTAAAAGGATAAAAGTAACTGTATTTATGTAAAACTATTGATATTAACATAAATTTGTGATATACTTATTTCACCTAAAAAAGTATAGGAGGTTTGTTTATATGAAAGGCAATTACAACAGGCAAGATGCTATTCTTTGCCACGAAGACGACAGGCATTTATTCAACCGGATAGCAAAAGGTAATCCTGAAGCAAAAATTCTGGTACTTAAAGTGAATGTTGGAGATGTGATTCTTTTACCTGCTGAACAAATTATTAAAAGGTGGAGAATTATATCAGAAGAGAACGGCACTTTATATCTTGGTTATTGTCAGGATTATCATTCGCAAAGCACAGGAGGGTTAATGTATCCTTACAAACCTAAATTGCGTCCTCGACTTATCTATGTCGTTGAAAAAAGCAAACAGGGAGGAAACTCTTTTTCCCTTCGCCGTATTCGTAGAGAAACTGCAACGGAGATTATTAATAATCAACAAACTGCACCCATAGTCTTGAATTAAAGCTATGGTGTCAAAACGTAAAAGAGTGTATAAAAGCACTCTTTTGCGTTTTTTATATAATAGTTATTGAAATTAAAAGAATTAGTAAAAATATGTAAATATGCTTTTTGGTGTGCCGTGTAATTATTGATTTATCAGCATTTCTTAAAAGTTCCTGTAAGAACACTCCGACCAACGACGTATCTGTTCGAACTAATAGAACAGATAGATACAAATATCATTCTGAAAAGGATGGTATTTTTTTGTTGCGAAAAATATACCCTTTCAGTATGTATTAAGATATATTTGCCTCGCAGAGCCCCCATGTTATGATAGCATGTCATAACATATAGGGGGTTAGGACTTCCGTCAAGACGAAGTCCTGTGTTATGAAGAAAATTCAAAAGAAGGATTTTATGGATTTTCACTTGGATAGTAATAAAAGCAAAAGTAAATTAGCAAACTTTTAAATGGAAAAAATGATTCTAAATTTTAATATAAAAATGAGCAACTTTACAAATTGAAAGTTGCTCATTTTTAAACATACTCCTAGCCACAATATGTTTAGGCAAATCTCCGAAATATATACGGTGTTATAAGAATAGTGACGATGATATACATTATAAACATCAAGAGTATCGCACCCAGTCTTGGGTATGCTATTACTTCTCCAAATGTGATTTTATATTCATCATTACCATCATTAAACATAACGTTATTTATGTATGTTACATCTTCAACACTCATTATTATTTCAGATTCTTTAAAATTAACAGGTTCATACAGATATACGAGTTTTGTTTCAATCGTTTCTATATTAGTTTCAAATTGTTGAACTTCTATATGATTGACAATAAGTCCCCGTACATTAATAACTATGTCCCCGTTTTCCATAATTGTTGATTTTGGAAAAATGGTAGACCAACTGAAAACTATCACAAAAACTGTAATAATAAGATTGGTAAAAGCTAACCAATGATAACTATTGGATTTTTTCATTAATATACCTCCAAAATTTAATTAATTTAATGGCTAGGATATTTCAAAAAAGCTTTTGCTTATTAAAGTATAGCACTTTTTTGCATTTTTGTCTATATTGTATAAATGCTATAAAATCTTTATTATTTTAGTTTTTTGTATGATAGCCGAAAAAGTTGTAGATATCTACGTCAACGCTACCAATATGAATGTTCTTATAGAATTTCGCATCCTATAAGGACATTTTTTCTTGCATATTCTTATTTTAAATATTTTATATCAGTATCATTTAAGATTTGCATCTGTATACACTAAATCATATTTGACAAAAATAAAAAAAGATGTTATTATATAAATATAATAAACAAAGTGTCTTGAATTCGGAAGATGTCATTTGTTTTGAGTATGTGTACCGTAAACAATGCACATACTACTTTTTTGTCTAAAAATAAACAGGATAGTTCCGTAAAAACTACCCTATTTTTGACATTATGTATTACTACATTTGTCTTTGGTCTTGTCCTGTTGTTCCTTTGCTTTCATAGTTTCTTCTTTTTCTTTCAAAAGCATTTCTACTAATCGCAAAATCAATTCGGAATTTGTCATTGGTTTCTTCCCCCTTTCCGTTCTTAAGTAAGAAAACTACCTTTTGACAGAGAAAGGTTGCTATTATATTACAACATATATTTTTAAGATACAAGCGAACAAAACAAATATTTGAAAAATATGTAAATATACTTTTTTGTTTTCGTGTAATTATTGATTTTCTATGATTTTATGAAGATTTCTATATTTTTAATAAATAATTTTATTTTAGTCACATTCATTATTTATTCTAAATATAGGAATTCGTATTTGAACGTGAAAGTGTAATAATCAAGTAATTAATTATTACACTTTTATAGTACCAAAGAGACTAATTTTATACAAATAGATTTTGTGCGAAAGCTTACTTATCCAAAATCTGTAATGCTTTCTAATAGTAAATGCCACCTAGCGGGTAAACTTGCCAAAAAGTCAAAACTAAAAAAAATAACACTTGACACAAATCAATTAATTATATAAAATGGAAAAGGAAAAAAATGGCACATTGTGTTATCAATAAAAAATAAGGAGGAATTAAAAATGGAATTAAAAGGAAGCAAAACAGAACAAAATTTGATGGAAGCATTTGCAGGAGAATCACAAGCAAGAAACAAATACACATACTTTGCGAGCAAAGCAAAAAAAGAAGGATATGAGCAAATTGCTGCAATATTCCAAGAAACAGCAGACAACGAAATGGCACATGCAAAAATCTGGTTCAAATTATTACAAGGAGGAGACATCAAGGCAACAGCAGAAAATTTAAAAGCAGCAGCAGAAGGAGAAAACTACGAATGGACAGACATGTATGACAGAATGGCAAAAGAAGCAAAAGAAGAAGGATTTGATAAAATTGCTTATCTTTTTGAAGAAGTTGGGAAAATAGAAAAAGAGCATGAAGAAAGATACAAAAAATTATTAGAAAACGTAGAAGATGGACTAGTATTTAGCCGTGATGGAGATAAAATCTGGAAATGTAGAAATTGTGGACATATTGTCATTGGAAAACAAGCGCCAGAAATTTGTCCAGTATGTGCACATCCAAAAGCTTATTTTGAAATCAAAGCAAAGAATTATTAATAGTGATATCAAATGTAATATAAGAGTGTTACATTTGAGGAGGAATATCATAAAAAAATAAAATAGGGTAGAAAGCTTTAAAAGTTTTCTGCCCTTTTGTTATTTTCGTAGTAGTTACTATTTTAGGTAACTATTCAGGGTATTAAATTATAGAAAGGAATCTATCAATAAAAAATTTGCGTCAATCGCTCGGGTCGTTCACTTTTCGCAGAAATTTTAAAGCGCTTTTTATGGCACCCTTCCACGACACACGTGAACTCTTTCCATAAAATTCACTTAAAAATTTCTAGCTCAAAGTTCCTACATTCGCTCATTCCTTAAATTTTTATTGCTCTATTCCTTTTGTTTGAATTGCTTAACCTTTGAATAATTACTATTTTAGAACTTAAAAATAACAAATCACTTGAAAAAAATGCAGAAAAATCATATAATAGAAAACAACAATAAAAAGAAGGAGAGAAACATGCCCAAATTTTTTGTAACCGATGAATGTATCCATAACAATGAAATTAATATTAGAGGAGAAGATGTCAACCATATAAAAAACGTATTAAGAAAGAAAATAGGAGATCCCATAACCATTTGTAATACAAATAGTTCAAGAGATTATTTGTGTGAAATCATAAATTTTGAAGAAGATACAATTGGATGTAATATAATAGAAGAATTGGAGACGAATGCAGAACCAAGCATAAAAGTAACGATTTTACAAGGATTACCCAAAGCAGATAAAATGGAATGGATCATTCAAAAGGCGGTGGAGCTAGGCACTCATGATATTACGCCAATAGAAATGAAACGATGTGTAGTGAAATTAACAGACAAGGGTAGAACCAAAAAATTGCAAAGATGGCAAAAGATAGCAGAAGTAGCAGCCAAACAAAGTGGAAGAAATACAATTCCAAAAATAAATGAGATAAAATCGATTCAAAATATTTGTAATATATTGCCAGAATATGATATAGTAATAGTGGCATATGAAAAGGAAAAAGACAATAAATTTAAACAGGAATTGAAAAAATTAAAAACAAAGCAACCACAAAATCTAAAAATTGCAATCTTAATAGGCCCTGAAGGTGGAATAGACGATTCAGAAATAGAATTACTAAAAGAGAATGGAGCTAAAATAGTAACATTAGGAAATCGAATTCTAAGGACAGAAACAGTAGCATTGAGTATGCTAAGTATCATGATGTATGAGTTTGAAGCTTGATAGCAACAGA
Source organism: uncultured Clostridium sp. (assembly GCA_947567695.1). Classification (GTDB taxonomy): domain Bacteria; phylum Bacillota; class Clostridia; order TANB77; family CAG-508; genus CAG-269. The sequence continues at coordinate 35,790 of CANONT010000004.1, read as the reverse complement.
ATGGAGGAAAAAATGGTAGATGACAAATTAGAAAAAGAAGGTAGAAAAATCGACAAGAAAAAAAACGTAAGAAAAAGCGAAAAACAAACTAGCCAAGGAAGTGAAAAAGATAAGAATCACAGGGAAGAAAGCAATAAAAAAAGCAACAAATCAAAAGCAAAAAGGCAAAAACTTCCTAAAGAAATATCACAAGAGATTTTAAAGCAAATGTTTAAAAATTTGTTAAGAGCTGTGGGAATTATGACATATTTTCTTGTCCTAAATTTAGCACAAGCAAAAATGGCAAAAGAAAGATTAGTGGGAGATATTGAAGTATTTGCTGGTGTATTTTTAATTATTGGGATTTTCTTTTTAGAAAAAGCCTACAAAAAAGATCAAGGGGGAACTGCTATAACAGGAGTAGAATTTTTGTTTTTATCCATACATAGTTTATCCATTATGCATATAATTACTATGTTTAAATATGACTTTAGATCCTATTTATTAACCTCTTCTTATATTTTTGCTATTTATTATGTATTAAAGGCAATTATTTTATATACCAAAGGAAGAAGACAATTTTTAAATAGTTTAAGTGATATTTCTGAAATCGTTAAAAAAGAGGAGCCTGTTAAAAAAGAAGCTAAGAAAAGAAAGCAAGAGAAAGAAGGAAACAAAATAACCGAAAATTTGAAAGTGGAACAAAAACCAACTACTAAGAAATCAAATAAGCAACCAGTAAAGAAAAGCAAAAAACAAGAAAGTAACATAGACAAAGAAAAAACAACTAAAACAACGAAAGCAAAAGTTAATAAAGTAAAAAAAGAGACAGACGAAAATAAAGATGAGAAAAAGAAGTCAACCAAAAAACAAGAAAAAGCAGAAACAACAAAGACAAGAAAGCCAAAAGAAGAAGTAAAAGAAAATAAAACAGAAAAAGCAAAAACAACAAAGACAAGAAAGCCAAAAGAAGGAGTAAAAGAGAATAAAACGGAAACAACAAAAACAACAAAAGCGAGAAAACCAAAAGAAGAAACAAAAGAGAATAACACAGGAAAAGCAAGAACGACTAAAACCAAGAAAGTAAAAGAAGAAAAGGAATGAAATGAAAAATGATTAAAAGTATGACAGGATATGGAAAAGCTAATTTATCTCAAAAAGAAAGAAAATATGAAGTAGAAATAAAGAGTGTCAACCACAGGTATTTAGATATTTCTGTGAAAATGCCAAGAGTTTTAAGTTATTTAGAAGAAGAAGTAAAAAAAGAAATTGCCTCTAAAGTGAAACGAGGAAAAATTGATGTTTTTATCAACTTTGAAAATAGCTCAACAGAAGGAAAAGAAATCAAAATCAATACAGAAATTGCTAAAATTTATATTGATGAGTTAAAAAAACTAGCCAAACAAGAAAACATTTTAGCCAACATTGAAGTAACAGAAATCTCTAAATTTCCAGATGTTTTGAGTATTCAAAATAAGCAAGAAGATGAAACAATAAAAAATGAATTATTACAAACTGTTAGTCAAGCAACCGAAAAATTAGTAAAAATGAGAGCAGTCGAAGGAAACAAAATAGCAGAAGATTTATTGGTAAGGATTCAAGCAATTCAAGAAAAAGTAAAAGAAATATCTTCACTTTCTACTGGACTTATTGAAGAATATGTAGTAAAATTAGAGGGAAGAATAAAAGAAATATTAAAAAATCAAGAGGTAGAGGAAGCAAGATTGGCGCAAGAAGTTGTAATATATGCTGATAAATGCTCTGTGGAAGAAGAAGTTACAAGATTGAAAAGCCATATATCACAGTTTGAAAAGCTTTTAAAGGCAGACGAAGCCATTGGAAAGAAATTAGATTTTATCATACAAGAGATGAACCGTGAGACCAATACCATTGGTTCAAAGGCAAATAATTTGGAGATTACAAATGATGTAATTGATGTGAAAACAGAATTAGAAAATATTAGGGAACAGATTCAAAACATAGAATAATTGGAAAAATGTTTTTTTCTAATAGATTTAGAAAAGAAAGGGAGGAAAAATAATGCAATTAGTAAATATTGGTTTTGGAAACATCGTATCAGCAGAAAGAATTGTAGCCATAGTCAGCCCAGAGTCGGCACCCATTAAAAGAATGGTGCAAGAAGCCAAAGATAATAAAACAGCAGTAGATGCGACTTATGGTAGAAGAACAAGAGCTGTGCTAATTATGGATTCAGGACATATTATATTATCAGCTGTTCAACCAGAAACAGTAGGAGGAAGAATTGATAAATCAATTTCGCAAGAATTTGAAAAATGAGACAATTTAGACCTGTCCCTCTTGTCTCAAAAAAGAAAGGAAGGAATAAAAAATGATCGTTAAACCAACAGTAGGTCAATTATTAGAACATGCACAAAATAGATATGAATTAGTAATCGCAACAGCAAGGAGAGCAAGACAAATAGCAGCAGGAGATGAAACAAAAACAGAAGCAAAAGAGGATTCACCAGTTACCCTAGCTGCTAATGAAATAGCAGAAGGGAAGGTAACAATATGTTAGTCATACTATCTGGCGTAGCAGGAGCGGGAAAAGATACGATAAAAAAAGAACTGATGGCAAGGATGGAAAAGGTTGAATCACTTCCATCTTTTACTTCTCGACCAATACGTGAAGGAGATATCGAAGGGCAAACTTATCATTTTGTTACTCGCGAAGAGTTTGAAAAGATGATAGAAAATCAAGAGTTTTATGAATATGATATCCATCATAATCAATATTATGGTACTTCAAGAAGATTATTAAATGATAAGATCAAAAGTGGGAAAGTCATTGTAAAAGATATTGATGTAAATGGTACAGAACATTTAAAGGAATTGTTAAAAGGAGACACGAAAGTAATCACCATTTTTTTAAGGGTGCCAAAAGAAGAATTAAAGAAAAGACTAGAAGCTAGAGTGGACAAGCCTAGTCCACAAGAAGTTAGGTTAAGATTAAATCGTTTTGATTATGAGGAATCTAAGATTAATTTATATGATTATGTATTAAAAAATGATGATTTAGAAAAGACTGTACAAATCATAAAAACAATTATAGAAAATGAACAAAAGTAAGAGGAGAACAGTATGGAGGAAAAACAAGAAGGAGAAGAACGATTTCTTCATGTGATAATAAGAGAACTATGTCATGAAATGAATATTAAAGTAGAAAAGCTGTCTTATGGATGGCTTCTTCAACTTACCAAAGATGGTAAAGTAAGGCATATCACAAGAAATCATTTTGACAATAATCCACAGGCCACAGGTGAAATAGCAGATGACAAATATGCTACTTATGAAGTGCTAAAATCTCAAAATGTACCAGTTATTGAGCATACCATGATATTTAATCCAGCTACAAGAACTAAATATATTCCAGAAGAGGGAGTTTGGAATACGGTTGTATCAGAATTTTTAAAAAATGAAAAAGTAGTAGTGAAATCCAATGATGGTTGTATGGGAAAAGGGGTAACACTTTGCCATAATTTAAGAGAAATAGAAATTGCGATTCAAAAACTATTCAATCAAAACGAAGGTTCTGTTAGTATTTGCCCTTTTTATGATAGCAAAACCGAATATAGAACATTTTACCTAAATGGTGAAGTGCTTTTAATTTATGGAAAAACAAAGCCTTTTGTGATTGGTGATGGCAAAGCAACACTGGGAGAATTAGTGGAAGATTTACAGTTACCAGATAAAAAAATAGTACGTGACAATTTAAGTGAACTAGATTTAAATGCTATCCCAGAACAAGGAGAAAAGGTTGATATTTCTTGGAAATATAATTTGAGTGGTGGAGCAACAGCAAAGATATTGGAAAAAGGTGAGTTATATCAACAAATCGAGCAACTAGTAATCCAAGCAGGAAAAGCTATGAATATGAATTTTGCTACGATTGATGTTATCCAAACAGTAGATGATGAATTGTATGTAATGGAAGTTAATTCAGGTGTTTGTGCTACCATTTTTGCGGAAACAGTGGAAGGTGGCTATGACAAGATAAAAGAAGTGTATCGAAAGGCTTTAGAGGCTTTGTTTGAATAAAAATCAATCCATAAATATGGTTGAATTATGATAAAATGTCGTTACTGTTCAGCCTTATCATTTGTTTTCTTATGTGAAAGTTTAATCTATTATTTTTTCATACCTTGGTGTCGCAACCCTCTAATATTTAAATTATATAAAATTATTTTAACGAATAATTTTATATAATTTAAATGATGTAGGTTGCTCCAATTCGCACTCGCTTTGCTCGTTTGGTCGCTTACGCGGTATTTCAAAAATAATAGATTAAACATTCACTATAAAAAGGAATAATTAATAAGACTGACTAGTAACAAAATGTCGAATTTTGCGACGAAAAGTATAGAAAAAGTATTGCTAAAGGTAAAATTTTGTGATACATTATTAACATGCAATTATTTTAGAATTGTAAAGACAAACAACTTTGGTTTCGCATAAGGATAAATCTATTTTTTATATCATTTTAAAATCTAAGAAATCCAAAAAAACAAAACAAGAAAGAAGGAATTTTATGAAGATCAGAAAACAAACTATTCTGAGTTATATTTGTGTATGCATTATACTTTTTATAGCTATATTTTCTAATATAGAAAAAGTATATGCCATAACAGAAGAAAAGATTACCAATGAAAACGAAATAAACAGTGTAGCAACAACTAGTAACAACGAATATACTAACATTAATTCTCAAACACTATTAGAAGCGAATAGCTTAGATACGCTAGTATTAAATTATACATCACTACCGAGTATTACGGTATCCGGTTCAGAAACCTATCATTTGAGTGATACAACATCATTAATTAATAGTTCTGTAACGGTAAGACAAGTAGAATTTCCCAATGCTACAACTGGAAAGACACTCGATTCCGTAATTACAGTAAAATTTAATAGCTGTGGCAAACTAAATGGTAAAAACATTGATATGAAATTAGTTTATTCCGATATAGTAGTAAAAGGAGATAGCCCATTTTTATATTGGTCTGCTTATGGGAATGCTATGGGTACCAACAATGAATGGTGGTACAGAAAAATTGAACATGTAACTGTCAATATTTATTTCTATTATTCCGGTTCCAATACACCAATCAACTTAGATACAGCATATTTATCTTTATTTTCAGAAGATAGGAATGAAGGAGCCTCTTCTAAAATATCATCCAATCAATATTTATATGAACAAACCTATTTGAATTACGTATCTTCTATTGCCTCTCAATGTACCTCTCGAACGTATCAAAATGTATTTTATGGCACCACAAGTTCAGCAGTAGGTGGCAATACAGATGCTGGTACCTTAAAATGTGTTTCTTTTCAATATCAAAAAACAAATCATTTAGAAGTTGAATTATATGCATTAAATAATAAAGCAGATATAGGTTATCATTTACAATATGCTTCTTTGACTGCAAGTACGCCAAGCAATCCTAAAAAAATAGTAGATAAAGCCGTAGCCAATACAGGAGATATGATAACTTATACAGTAACGCAAAATATTTCAAAAGCTACTGACACGAATTTTTATTATAATTCTCTTGCATTTCGAGATGTGATAAGTAGTAATTTAACAGAACAAACATTAAAAGTATATGATGAAAATAATAGGGATATAACATCTATGGCAGGAAATACAAGTTATGATTCAGCTACTCATACACTAAATTATAATTTTAATAATAACTATTTAAAAAATATGAGTTACAAAGGACAAACTTATCGATTTGTTATAAAAGCAAAAGTTAAGCCTTCTGTAACATCAGGAAATATTACAAATACTGCCTCTACGATTATAAATGGTAAATATACTTTAACATCTAATACAGTGACAAGTAAAATACCTTATAAAGTAATAGTGAATTATGTAGATGAAAAAGGAAACAAATTAGCAGAAATAGAAACCATAAATGGTTATGAAGGTGATCCATATACAACAAAAGAAAAATCAATTTATGGTTATGAGTTGATACAAACCCCAGAAAATAGTACAGGAAATATGAACAAAGATACCATTCATGTAATGTATCGTTACAAAATAAAAGATAGTAATGTGATTACTAAATATGTAGATGAAAAAGGAAAGCAAATAGCGGTTGATGAAGTGCTTCAAGGGAAAGTGTTTGAGAAATATCAAACAGAGGCAAAACAGATTTATGGTTATGAATTAATGGAAGTTCCTTCTAATCATATTGGTACTATGACAGAAGATACCATTACAGTGACTTATCGTTATGAATTAAAAGATAGCAGTGTCATTATCAAATATGTAGATGAAGATGATAATATATTAGCAGATGATGAAACACTACAAGGGAAAGTGTTTGATGCATATCAAACAAAGCCAAAAGTTATCTATGGGTATGAATGCAAAGAAATACCCCCCAATAGTACTGGCAGAATGATAGAAACTCCTATGATAGTCACCTATCGTTATCAATTAAAAGATACTAGTGTTGTTGCTAAATATGTTGATGAACAGGGAAATGAAATAGCAGGGCATGAGACAATAAGAGGAAAAGTGTTTGACGATTATAAAACAGAGGAAAAAGATATTTATGGTTATCAATTAGTCGAAAGACCTCAAAATAGTACTGGTACTATGACAGAAGATACCATTGTAGTTACCTATGGTTATCGATTAAAAGATACAAGTGTGATGGCAGAATACATAGATGAAAAGGGAAACAAATTAGCTAATAACGAAAATTTCCAAGGTAAAGTTTTTGCTAACTATCAAACAGAAGCAAAGGAAATACAAGGTTATGAGCTAATCAAAATACCAGAAAATAATGTTGGTACTATGATAGAGGATCCTATTATAGTGACCTATCAGTATAGAAAGTTAGTATTTAATATCGCTGTTTCACAAAAACTAACAGGAATTGTTTTAAATGATGAACCAAAAGAGATTTCTAATAAGTTGGAAATAGATAGAAAAATTAATGTGGATTTGTTAAAACTTACTTATACAATTACGGTTTCTAATCCGAGTGAACTAGATGGCTGTACAGTGCTTTATAACGAAATTCCAGATGGTTTTGTGGCATTAGAACAAGATAATTCAGGTTGGAGAATAGAAGGTAAGGTAGCTTGCCGAAATGTAGATAATTTAGTAATTGGCGAAGCTAGAGAGTTTCCAATTGTTCTAACGGCTACGTCAAGTGAAGTGGCAGGTACAATTGTTAATGTGGTTTCTTGTATGGATTCGACTTGTGAACCACAGTTTGAGGAGTCTACTTTAACAGATAACATAGATACAAAGGAATGGATTATTAGTATTTCGACTGGCTTGCGAGAACATTTAACAGAGATTGTGATTGAAATACTGGTTGTGCTAATTGTTTTGGGCTCTTTGGTGTGGAAGGTTAGAAAGAGAAAAAATTAAAAGTATAACAGTTGTTGCAATTGTATTGAAAATGAGTATAAAATGTGATACAATACATATAATAGAATGTAGGAGGTGTTTAATATGGCTAAAACAGACACTTTGCATATAAGAGTAGAACCTAGTGTTAAACAAAGAGCAGAACAAACATTAAATGATTTAGGTTTATCTATTACAGAAGCTATTAATGTATTTTTAAATCAAGTTATATTAAATGATGGTATTCCTTTTGAAATTAGGAAACCAAGATATAATAAAGAAACAATACAAGCAATGGAAGATGTTAAAGATGAAAAAAATTTAAGCAAAACTTTTGATCGTGTAGATGAAATGTTTGAGGAGTTAGATAAATAGTGCTAAAAGTAAGATATAGCAATCAATTTAAGAAAGATTATCAATTAATTCAAAAAAGAGGTTATGATATCAATAGACTAAAATATGTTGTTCAATTATTAGCAGAAGGAAAACCTTTGCCAACTAAATATAAAGAACATTATCTAAAAGGTAATTATAAACGGTTTCAGAGAATGTCATATTCAGCCGGATTGGCTTCTAATATACATGATTGAAAATGATAAAATAACATTAACTGTTTCAAGAACAGGTTCTCATTCTGATTTGTTTTAATATATAATGATTTTCACATCGGCAAGCCAGCACATTGGAGTGAATGCTCCGATGGGCTGGTTTCCTCCATTTCTATGATAGCAAATAGAAATAGAGTTTCTGTGAAAGCTTAGCTGACCCAAAATCTATAATGTTTTTTAATAAAAAATATAACTCTAGTAGGGAAACTGCAAAAAAACGAAAATTAAATTTCTTTTCATCTTGTGAAAAAAACAAAAATTTGATATACTAGTGAGCAGAAAAGAGGAAAAAAATGATAGCAGAAGTAATCATCAATCGAACCGCTAAAAAGCTAAATAGAACTTTTGATTATCGTGTCCCAGAAAACTTAGAGGGGCTTATTTTTGTTGGGAGCAAAATACAAGTACCCTTTGGGAGAGGTGGAAAACTAGAAGAAGCCTTTGTAGTAGGATTAAAAGAAAAAACGAACTATCCCGATAAAATCAAAGAAATAGCCAGACTAGAAGAACAACTAAAAGACGAGCAAATTGCATTAGCCAAATGGATGGCCAAAAGATACTTTTGCAATGTTTCAGACTGTATCAAATTAATGCTAACACCGGGAAGCAGGGCGAAAAACAAAGAAAAGAGAATCCAAGACAAAATCATAAACACAATTTATTTAAGTAAAGAGATAGAAGAAATAGAATTTGACATTGAAACAGGAAAAATTCAATCAGACAAGCAGAAAAAAATCATTCATTTTGTACAAGATAATGAAGGGGTTACCATACCAGAAATAGAAATGCTAACAGACTGTTCCAGAGCGATTGTAAATACTTTAATCAAAAATGGTTATTTAGAAATAGTCGAACAAAAAATGGAAAGAAATCCATTAGATTTAAAAGATACGGAAATGATCCAACAAAGAGAAAGAACAGAAAAATTAACCTTAACAGACGAACAAAAAATAGCGTACAAAAGAGTAGAACAGAAAATGCAACAGAACCAATATCAAACTTTTTTGTTGTATGGTGTGACAGGTTCAGGAAAAACAGAAATTTATTTACAATTAATTCAAAAAGCATTAGAACAAGAAAAAACAGCTATTTTATTAGTACCAGAAATATCATTGACACCACAAATGTTAGATCGATTTATTGCTCGCTTTGGAAAAGAAGAAATTGCTGTATTACATAGTAAATTATCCATTGGAGAGAGACATGATGAATGGGAACGAATCAAAGAAGGAAAAGCTAAGATTGTAATAGGAGCAAGGTCAGCGATTTTTGCACCAGTCGAGAAAATCGGAATTATTATCATTGACGAAGAACATGATAGTTCTTATAAATCAGAAGCTAACCCCAAATATGATGCCAAAGAAGTGGCCAAACAAATTGCGAAACAATGTCAATGTCCGCTATTATTAGGAAGTGCTACACCAGACATGAGAACGTATCATTCTGCGATACAAGAACAAAAACATGATGTAGCATTATTAACCTTAACCAAAAGAGCCAATCAATCATCTTTACCAAAGGTACAAGTAGTAGATTTAAAACAAGAATTAGTAAAGGGAAACCGTTCTATGTTAAGCATGGATTTGTATGAGGCGATTGAAGAAAATTTAAAGCAAAAAAGACAGACGATTTTATTTTTAAATCGAAGAGGATATTCTACATTTATCATGTGTAGAAATTGTGGGTATACTGTACAATGTAAGAATTGTAATATCAGTATGACCTATCATAGTTATGAGAAAAAATTAAAATGTCATTATTGTGGTTATGAGGAGAAAGTTGTAACCATATGCCCAGAATGTCACAGTGACAAAATTCGATATTTTGGAACAGGAACGCAAAAATTAGAACAAGAAATTAACAAACAGTTTCCAAACGCAAAAACGATCCGAATGGACATAGATACTGTAACGAAAAAGAACTCACATGAACAAATTCTAAATCGATTTAAAAATGAAAATATTGACATCTTAATTGGAACACAAATGGTTGTGAAAGGACATCATTTTCCGAATGTTACACTAGTAGGAGTGATTGCAGCAGATAGTTCTCTAAATATAGACGATTATCGAGCTAATGAAAGAACCTTTCAAATTTTAACACAAGTAGCACGGACGAGCAGGTAGAGAAAACTTGCCAGGGAAAGTAATCATACAAAGTTATAATCCAGAAAACTTTAGTATTCAGTGTGCGAAAAAGCAAAATTATGAAAAATTTTATGAAACCGAAATAGCACTACGAAAGCAGTTGAAATACCCACCATTTAGTGATATCACAGTAGTGAATTTTAATAGCTTGCAAGAAACAGAAATTCGGGAAAGCAAGTACATGGATTTACGAATTTTTACAAAATAACTTAGACAAAGAGCAATTTAGAATTTTCAAACCAATGCCAGCACCTATTGATAAAATACAAAATAGATATCGTTGGCGAATTATTTTAAAAGGAAATATGACGAGTGAAGCAAATGATATATTAAACCAATGTTTAAGGCAAGCCTATGAAAAAAATTGGAAAAATACGAAAATAGCAATGGATGTTAATCCGAATAGTATGATGTAGTATGAAATGGAGAGACTTTTTAACAGTTAGATCTGAACGATAACATAAGAATGTTACAGTTTTGTTACATTGCTAGACAAAAAAAGTTGATGTGGTATAATAAAATAGATGATATTTATTATAGAAAAACATACTGAAAAGAGTTTGAATAAAAAACAAAGAGGAGTTTTGAGATGAAAAACAAAGGTATTACATTAATTACATTAGTAATAACAATCATTGTATTATTAGTATTAGTAGCAGTTAGTGTAGCTACATTAACAGGTGAAAATGGAATCATAACCAAAGCACAGTTAGCAAAAGAAAAAACAAAGATAGGAAATGCAAAAGAAGAAATACAACTTGTAATATCAGAAGAAGTAACAAGAGTAGCGATTACAAATGACAAATTTAGCTATGAAAATCTATGGGCGAATTTAACAAAAAAGGATCCAAATTTTAAATGGGAAGGTCCAGAAGACAATTGCTATCATATAACGTATAAAGAATATGAGTTTTTAGTAGATGCTAATAAAAATGTTACATATATAGGAGAAGGAAAAGAAGAAAATAATACTCATACAGGAAACCAAATCGAAGAATTAGAAGATACAGTAATAGATGGAATTACTTATAGAAGATATGAAATATGGAATAAAGCACAATTAGAAAACTTTAGAGATAGAGTAAATAATGGAGAAAAATTTGAAAATTGTATCATCGAGCAAAAGGCAGATATTAATTTAAATAATGAAGATTGGGAACCAATAGGATATGGAACAGCAAATGAAGACTTTAACAAATATTTTGCAGGTATATATGATGGAGAAAATCATACAATATCAGGCATTTATATTAATAATAATAAAATGTATCAAGCATTATTTGGAGACGTATGGGGAAGTTCAGAAAAGGTAATAATTGAAAATCTAACAGTAGAAGGAAATATAACAGGAGGACATATCGTGGCAGGATTAGTAGGAAGAGCAGGAAATACACAAATAATAAATTGCAAAAATAAAGTAAATGTTACTTCTACATTGTCAGAGGATGTTTATAATAATGAAACAGTAAGTTCAACAGGAGGAATTTTAGGAAGATCAACAATGAACCGTGATGTAGAAATAATAAATTGTGAAAACTATGGTATTATTAAGTCAACTTATGGAGCAATAGCAGGAATTGTAGGATTTTTTCAACAGGGAAAAATTAAAGAATGTAAAAACTATGCAGAAATAGAAGCAGATGTATATAAAATAGGAGGAATTGTTGGTTTTATGGTTGATGGTAGCATTGAAAGATGCTATAATACTAAAATGATTAAAGGTGTCTCTTATGTAGGAGGGATTTGTGGTCTTGGAGGATATAATACAAATGGAACACTAAAAAAAGTATCTATGAAACAATGTAGTAATACTGGAGAAATACAAGCAAAATGCTATGTAGGTGGGATAGCAGGATGGCTTAGGAAAAGTTCTAGCCTAGAACAGTGTTCAAATTCAGGAAATATATTTTCTACTGATCAGGATGGTGATTATTGGTCTTGCACAGGAGGAATTATAGGTTGTTTTGGAGGAAATTCAAAGATATCTTATTGCTATAATGTAGGAAATATTAAAGCAAATTATAGAGGAATGGGAGGAATTGCAGGTGACATTAATGGTCATGTAGATGAAGTTAGTTATATAAAATATTGCTATAATGTAGGAGATATAACAAATACAAATGATGATTATCCTGGAAGAACAGGAGGAATATGGGGGCTTTTAGAACAACAAGTGATAGATGAAATAACAAATTGTTGGCAATTACAAAATTGTATAAAACAAGGCGTTGATACAGATCAAGTAAAGGTAGAGAATAAAACAGAAGATGAGATAAAAGCACTAAATTGGGAAAACTATATAGTAGTACAAGGAAAAAATAATGGATATCCAATATTAGCTTGGGAAAATGAATAACTTTATATATTAAGCTTTTGATGGCTAAAAATTAGTTTAAGACTGAACTGTAACTAATTCAGACATGAAAGAATACCAATTACAGTATACAACAGGAGATCCAGAAGTTGCTAGTAATTGGAGCAACTATAAAACAGGGGTAAAATTCACAATAAATGGTGCAATATATCTTAGATTAGCTCAGGAAGAAGAAGTTGGAAAATATTTGAGAAAAAATATAAAAAACATTGATACAAAGGCACCAAATACTTTCACACCAACAGTAGAAAATAGCAACATAACAACCAATAGTATTACAGTAAAAGGAAAAACGACTGATGCAACAGAAACAGAAGAAACAGCAGGTAGTGGAATTGCAATTTCTTATAGTAATTCAAATTGGACAAATGGAAATGTTACAGTAACATTAATAAATAATTCTGGTTCTGCGTATAAAGTACAATATTCAAGAAATAATGGGAATTCATGGGATGATTATACAAGTGGAATTGAGTATTCTGCCAATGGAACGATACAAGCTAGATTGACAGACAACTTAAATCCTGCTGAAACAGGAAATGTAGGAGCTGTGGTAACTGGAAATGTATTAAAAATAGATACAACAGGTCCAAGTATTAGTACAGCAACACCATTAACAGCAACTAGTACAACAGTGAATAGTATTACCTTAAAAATAAGAACAACTGATACGAATTCAGGATTAGGTAAAATAAAATGGTATTATAAAAAATCAACAGATGATCAATATGCAAGTGTTGAAGAGATTTATCAAACAATGAATGGAGTTACAGCAGGAGCAACAACAGAACAGGAGAAAACAAAAACATTGACAGGGTTAACAGTAGGAATACAATATAGTATATATGCCGAGGTGTATGATGTAGCAGGAAATAAAACAACTAGTGGTATTATAAATCCAATCACCAAAAGACAATATACAGTAACTTATAATGCGAATGGAGGAACAGGTGCACCAGAAAGTCAAATTAAAACAGAAGGAACCGCTTTGTCATTGAGTGGAACAGTTCCTACTAGGTCTGATTATGCATTTAAGGGTTGGGCTTCAAGTGCTGATGCAACGACAGCGACCTATCAACCAAACAGCTCTTATACAATAGACAGCAATTTGAATTTGTTTGCTGTATGGGAAGAAACTACGATTATATTTTCTAATGGTCCACGTGTTTCTAGTGTATCTGGAGGAGTGAAATCAACAGATTTTACTGCTACTCAATTTGTTTTGGTTTATCTTAAAATATATGGTAGTGCTTCTTCTTGGTCTGGTACTTTTATGGCTTATGGTTCTAGTGGTTCGTCATTTTCTAGAAGTTCAAGTTCTGGAGCATCGGAAGCTACGATAACAGTTGATTCGGGCAGTAAATTTCAAATGATGTTTACTGGATCTTATTGCTCAGGCGGCGGTTATATTCTTGAGGTTAAAAAGATTACAAATTTAGCAGGTTCTATCGAGTATAATTTTAGATGATAATTTGTATAATATTTAAAGAAGAAAAATATGGTGTGCAAAGATAAAAGAGCACACCATATTTTCATACAGATAGTATGAAATGATGCAATAGCAAAAAATCCTAAAAGTATGTTACTGATAAAAATGTGGCACAATAATGATTGACAAAAAAAGTGAAAAATAGTATCATTACAATGTAAACAATGCTTAAAGAGAGGGGAAGAAAAATGGCAATTAGAAATTTAAGATTAGAAGGGGACGAAATCTTAAAAAAGAAATCAAGAGAAGTAGAAGTAATAGACGAAAAAATACAAATGCTAATAGATGACATGATAGAAACCATGCATAAATATAATGGAGTAGGGCTTGCAGGAGTACAAGTAGGAATTTTGAAAAGAGTCATTGTCATTGATTTATATGATGATAAAGGACCGATTGTTATGATCAATCCAGTTATCCAGAAAACAAAAGGAGAACAAGAAGTAGAAGAAGGATGTTTAAGTTTTCCAAATCAATTTGCTAAAGTAGTAAGACCAGCAGAGGTAGTAGCCGAATATACAGATCGAGAAGGAAAAAGGAAGAGAGTAAAGGCAAAGGAATTACTAGCCCAAGTGATTAGCCATGAAGTGGATCATCTAAATGGTGAGGTATTTATGGATAAAATTATACCAGGTACTTTAGAATATGTAGAACCAGAGGAGAAATGATTTATGAATATTATATTTATGGGAACCCCAGATTTTGCCAAAGAAAATTTAGAAGCGATTTATAAAACAGAACACCATATTTTAGGGGTGGTGACCAATCCAGATCGACCACAAGGAAGAGGAATGAAATTAATTCCATCAGAAGTAAAACAATTTGCTTTGGAAAAAGAACTAAAAATATATCAACCGGAAAAAATAAAGAAGAATCGAGAATTCATAGAAGAAATAAAACAACTAAAGCCAGATCTTATTTGTGTAGTAGCTTATGGAACCATACTTCCCAAAGAGATATTAGAAATTCCTCCCTATGGTTGTATTAATGTACATGCCTCTTTACTTCCTAAATACAGAGGAGCAGCACCAATTCAATGGGCAGTTTTAAACGGAGATAAAGCAACAGGAGTAACAACCATGTATATGGATAAAGGAATGGATACAGGTGATATTATTTTAACAGAAGAAACAGAAATAGGAGAAGATGAGACAACAGGTGAATTATGGGATAGACTAGCTAAAATGGGAGGAGAACTTTTAGTAAAAACCATAGAACAAATAGAACAAGGAGTAGCACCAAGGAAAAAACAAGGAGAAAACTTTACCATAGCACCAATGTTATCCAAGGAAATGGCTCAAATTAATTGGGAAACTAAAACAGCAGAAGAAATTAAAAATTTGGTAAGAGGTCTGAATCCTATAATGGGAGCTTATACATTTTTAAATGGGAAAAAAATAAAATTCTGGAAAGTAGACATAGCAAAGGAAGGAGAAATTACAATAGAAACAGAAATTGCTTCTAAGAAAAATGGAATGGTAATTTTTTCAGATCAGAAACAAGGTTTGTTTATAAAAACGAAACAAGGAATTTTAAAAGTGATAGAAATACAAGGAGAGAATGCTAAAAGAATGAAAATTCAAGATTTTTTAAGAGGAAATCCAATACAAAAATTTGAGATGTTTTGTGACAAATAAAATAATGGTTATAATTTACAGCTATCAAAGATTAGAAGATAAAAACCTTCTCATAAAAATTTTCAATGGTTAAGCTGTGAATGGTAACAAATAATGCTCATAATCTGTGAAAATTTAGTGAAAGTGGTTGTAAAAAAAAGAAAAAATTGATATACTTATATAAAATTAAGTATATCAATTTTTGGTATACGAAGGAGGAATGAAAATGAGTGAAGAAAATCAAGAAAATGGTGAAGTAGTAGAGTTAGAAGAAGAAATAAAAACAGAAAATGATGGCATCCAGATTTCAAATGATGTTGTAGCAGTGATTGCAGGAGTAGCTGTATCAGAAGTTTCAGGGGTAGCTGGCATGGCAGGAGGCTTCGCAGGTGGTATATCAGAAGTTTTCAGTGGAAAGAAAAATTTGGCAAAAGGAATTAAGGTAGAAGTTTCAGGCTCACAAGCAAAAATTGATGTCAATATCATAGTAGAATATGGATCCAGAATTCCTGATGTTGCTTTTGAAATTCAAAATAGAGTGAAAAAAGCAGTAGAAAGCATGACAGGTTTAACGGTAGAAGAAGTTAATGTACATGTACAAGGTGTCAATACCGATCGTGCAAAAGAAGAAAAACAAGTGGAAGTTTCAGAAGAAGTAGAAAATGAAGAAGAATAAAGAATAAAAGTAGTAGGAGGAAATGAAATGAAATTTTTAGAAAAAGTCACATTAATGATTTATGCTAGTATCATGTTAATGGTATCCATCATTTTGTGTTTATTAGTATTCGGATGGTTAGATACAGAGTTAGTAGGAAATATTATAATAGCAACAATTACAGGAGAAACAACAAGCAAAATTGTATTAGGAGTAAGTGTTTTATTTATTTTATTATCCATCAAATGTATCTTTTTTGATGGTAATTCAAAAGATAATACGACAGAAAAACAAGGTGTTTTGTTAGAAAACGAAAGTGGAAAATTGATGATTTCTAAAGAAACGATTCAAAATTTAGTAAATTCAGTGGCTTTGAATTTTCAAAGTGCAGAGGATGTTTCAACTAGAGTGGAATTGGATAAAGAGAATAATGTTAAGGTTTTTGTGAATTTGATTGTGAATGAGGAAGCTGTTATTAAAGATTTGTCAGCCAATTTGCAGGCAAGAATTAAGGAAAAGGTAAAAACAGCAACGGATTTAGAGGTTAAAGAGGTTAATATTACGGTTAAGAAGGTGGCTCCAACGCAACAAGAAACAGATTAATTTATAGTAAGAGTTAGGATGAAAGGAATGTGATAAAATGAACCTAAAAGATTTTTGGAACAATTATAAAGGGGCAATCATAGGAATTGTTGTAGCAATTTTAATTTTAATTACCAGATTGCATGATTTGATATTAGCGATTGTAGTTCTAGTGTTAGGGGCATTGATAGGAAATTATGTACAACAAAATAAAGAAGATGTGAAAACAAAGTTAAAAACATTTATTGATAAGATGTAAAACGATATAAAGGGGGAAGTGTTAGTCTTTTAGATTAACATAAATTAAAAATGAATCGAACAGCCATTAGAGAACAAACTTTTAAATTAGTATACAGTTTAGAAATACAAAAACAGGAAGATTTAAAAGAAGCCATAGAATTGTATGAAGAGAGTAATCAAATAACAGAAGAAAAAGCAAAAGCATATATAGCAGATGCTATTTTTGGTATTGAAAAAAACAAAGAGGAGATCATTCATCAAATTGAAAAAAACCTGAAATCAGATTGGAAACTTCAAAGAATTTCTAAGATCGATTTAGCCATTTTAAAATTGGCAATTTATGAATTAAAATACACAAAAATTCCATTTAAAGTAGCGATTAATGAAGCTGTGGAATTAGCCAAAAAATATGGAGAGGATTCTTCTAAAAACTTTGTCAATGGAGTTTTAGCAAGTGTTGTTAAGGAATAAGAGGTAAGATTATGAAATATGCAGAGATGGCAGTAACTGTTTCACACTTAAATCAATATATCAAAGATAAAATTGCAGACGATGAGTATTTAAATAATATTCTAGTAAAAGGAGAAATTTCTAATTTTAAGAATCATTATACTGGGCATATGTATTTTACATTAAAAGATGAAAAAGCTTTAATTAAATGTGTTATGTTTAAATCCTATGCCCAAAAGTTAAACTTCATGCCAAAAGATGGAATGAAGGTATTTCTTTTTGGGGGCGTTTCTGTTTTTGAAAGAGATGGTGTGTATCAAATTTATGCCAAAGCAATGGAACAAGATGGTTTAGGAGATTTATACACCAAGTATCAAGAATTGAAAAGCAAGTTAGAAGAACAAGGGCTATTTGATGAAGAACATAAAATGCCCATTCCGAAAGTGCCAAAAGTAATAGGTGTGCTAACTTCACAGACGGGATCCGTAATTAGGGATATTATCAATGTATCAACAAGAAGAAATCCTGATGTTGTGATTCGTTTATTTCCAGTTCCCGTTCAAGGAGAGGGGGCAGCTGAAAGAATTGCAGATGGCATCGAATATATGAATCGTAATAAGTTAGCAGATGTATTGATTTTAGCAAGGGGTGGGGGCTCTTTAGAAGATTTATGGCCATTTAATGAAGAAATCGTAGCACATAGTATTTATCATTCAGAAATTCCCATTATATCAGCCGTAGGACATGAAACAGATTTTACCATTGCCGATTTTGTAGCTGATTTGCGAGCACCAACGCCATCAGCAGCTGCTGAGTTGGCAGTTCCCGATCGCTATGAAGTAAAACAAAAGATTATAACATATCAAAATCGATTAAGGATGGCTCTACTTAAAAAAGTAGAAGTTATGAAATTACGATATGAAAAAAGTATGTCAAGTTTTGTTTTTAAAGAACCAACACGCAGAGTGCAAGAAAATTATTTGAGAATTGACAATCAAGTGAAACGATTGGAAAATGTTATAAAGGCGAAACAGGAAAAAGAAAAGACCAAATATGTTGAGTTGAGTGCTAAGTTAGATGCTTATAGCCCACTTAAAACACTAGCTAGAGGCTATTCCATTACACAAAAGGAAGGAAAAGTGGTTAAGTCACACAAAGACTTAAAGTCTGGTGATGTGGTGGAACTTCGCTTTACAGATGGACAGGTAGAGGCTAAAGTACAATAAAGTTATTTCAACTTAAAATGAAAAGGAGGTTAACATGAGTAAGAGTTTTGAAGAACAGATAGAAGCATTAGAAGAAATTGTGGAGGAATTAGAAAAAGGAGAATTGAGTTTAGAAGATTCGGTTTCCAAGTTTGAAGAAGGAATTAAAATTTCAAAACAATGTAATAAGACATTGGAGGAAGCAGAAAAGAAAATAACCATTTTGGTCAATCAAGATGGAGAGATGAAAGAAGAAGATTTTGAAACAGAAGAATAGAAAGGATTGTTAGCAAAATGAATGATTTTATCGCATTTTTACAGAACCAATATGTATACATACCATTTTTTTTATGGTTTGGCATACAATTATTTAAACTAATTTATGATTTAGTTACCACGAAGAAGTTTAATTTTAAAAGAATTATAGGAGCAGGCGGAATGCCAAGTTCTCATTCAGCAGTAGTAGCAGGTTTAGCAACTCTAATAGGAAAGAATGAAGGAGTAGGAACACCATTATTTGCTTTATCATTTATTTTTGCCTTAGTTGTTATGTATGATGCTTGTGGCGTAAGAAGAGCAGCTGGTAAGCAAGCGGCTTTACTAAATAAATTAATTGAAACACCGGGATTAACAGGAGTACAAGTCTCAGAAAGATTAGTAGAAGTATTAGGACATACACCAGTGCAAGTGTTTGTTGGAGCTTTGATAGGAGTGGTTGTAGGATTAATGGTTTAAATTTACTAAAATAAAGGAAGTAAACATAGGAAAATAATTAGAGAGAAGAAAAAGGAGGAATTAATATGACAGACATAGAAATCGCAAGAAGTACAAAACTAGACAAAATAGTAGACATAGCAAAAAAGATAGAAATGGATGAAGAGGAGATCGAACAATACGGAAAATACAAAGCTAAAATTTCTGAAAAAGTGTATGAAAGTAGAAAAGACAAAAAAGATGGCAAACTAATTTTAGTAACAGCTGTCAATCCAACCCCATTAGGAGAAGGAAAAACAACCATATCCATAGCAGTAGCAGATGGATTAAGAACCATAGGAAAAAAATCTATTTTAGCATTAAGAGAACCATCTTTAGGACCAGTTTTTGGAATCAAAGGAGGAGCAACAGGAGGAGGAAAAGTCCAAATTGCACCAATGGAAGATATCAATCTACACTTTACAGGGGATATTCATGCCATAACAGCTGCCAATAACCTATTAGCGAGCTTAATTGATAATCACATTTACTATGGGAATTCATTAGGTTTTGAAAAAATTGTATGGAAAAGATGTGTGGATTTAAATGATCGACAACTAAGACAAGTAGAAACAGGTCTTTCAGGGGAAAAGAAAATTGTGCCAAGAAAAGATCAATTTGACATTACCGTTGCTTCCGAAATTATGGCAATCGTATGTCTAGCAACTGACATAAAAGACCTAAAAGAAAAACTAGGAAATATATTAATTGGTTATAACAAGCAAGGAGAACCAATCTATGCGAAACAATTGAAAGCAGAAGGAGCAATGACAGTCTTATTAAAAGATGCCCTAAAACCAAACTTAGTACAAACCCTAGAACATACACCAGCTATCATTCATGGTGGACCATTTGCTAATATTGCACATGGATGTAATAGTATCATGGCTACTAAACTAGCTTTGAAATTAGGAGATTATGTCATTACAGAAGCTGGATTTGGAGCAGACTTAGGAGCCGAAAAATTCATTGACATCAAATGTAGAAAAGCAGGAATTAAGCCAGATGCCGTTGTACTAGTTGCTACCATTAAAGCCATTAAATATCATGGTGGCGTAGAAAAAGACAAAATACAAGAAGAAAACATAGATGGAATTGAAAAAGGAATTGACAATTTATATCGTCATATTGATAACCTAAAAAATAAATTTGGATTAAATGTCATCGTAGCCTTAAATCGATATGTCCAAGACACAGAAAAAGAAATCGAGTTCTTACAAGAAAAGTTAGCAGAAAAAGGAGTGGAATTAAGCCTAGTAGAAGGATGGGCAAAAGGAGGAGAAGGAGCGAAAGACATCGCAGAAAAATTAGTCAAATTAACCGAACAAGAAGAACCTAACTTCTCTTATATGTATGAACTAGAAGACTCAATTCCAACTAAAATTGAAAAAATAGCAACTAGAATTTATGGAGCCAAAGGAGTTGACTTTTCAGAATCAGCTTTAGCAGAAATCAAAAAGATAGAAGAACTTGGATATGGAAACTTCCCAGTATGTATTGCCAAAACACAATACTCTTTCTCAGACGATGCTAAAAACTTAGAATGTAAAGAAGATTACAACATCACCATTCGAGACATTCAACTAAAAACAGGAGCAGGATTTGTGGTTGCCTTAGCTGGAAAAATTATGACCATGCCAGGACTTCCCAAAGTACCATCAGCAGAAAGCATAGACATCGACGAAAACGGAGAAGTTGTAGGAATATTCTAATAAACTGTCAACGTCGTCCCCACTGGTTCCGAGATCAAGTGGGGACACGATTGCCAAAAAGGATCGTCCCCTTTGGCAATAAATCAGAAAAAGAGGAAATACCAATGAAAGCAAAGGATACAAATCATAAAATATTCGTAGATGAGTTAAAAAGGACTGTTCCTATTTATATAATAGGGATGGTTTTTCATGCTTTTTGTGTATGGATTTTATTCAAGATACCTACAATTATAGGAGAAATACTAGATTTGCTATTACAAGGAAATGTAGAAAAAGAAGTTATTATGCAACAAGTATATATTCTTATTTTCTATTCTATTTTTATGATCCTACCAAGGATTATTTATAGAAATTTATTATTTAGAAGATCCAGAATATCAGATACTTATTTGAGAAAAAAGGTGTTAGAACATCTACAATATGTAAAACCAGAATACTATGACAAAGAAGAAAAAGGAGCCTATTTAGCGTATTTATCGATTGAGATATTAAGAATCAATTTAGGAAATGCCTTTTTCAATATTTCAAAATTGGTGATTTCTCCTGTGATTGGTATTGTGATGATTGGAAAAAATGTGAATTTATGGCTAGCAGCAAGTGTAATACCAATCATTCCAATGGCTGCTATTTGGCTATTTAAGCTATACAAGAAGTTAGATCAAGAAATAGAAAAGGCAAGGAAAGTCAATATCGAATATTCCAATCGAATTGAACAAAACACGTCAGGTTTTTCTTTAATAAAACTATATAATGAGCAAGAGCAACAAAAAGAAAAATTTGCAAAAGTAAATCAAGAAATGTATTTGGCAGATTATCAAATTGGAGTCGTGAAAAACAAAATTGACAATGTAATTAATATTGTGTATGGAACTTGCTATTCGATTGGATTTGCACTTGGTGTATTTTTAATACAAAAAAATATGATAACAGTAGGAGAATTGACCGTTTATATTGCTTGCATTACACGTGCTTTAGGAGAAATGAATAGTGCGATCAAGCCATTATTAGATGGCATTGCTTATTTCAAACAAGCGAAAAGAAGATACAATTATTTTTACAATTTGGAGACTTACAATCAAACAGGGAAGGAACTAGAAAAAATCGAGAAAATAGAAATCGATCATTTGACCTATCGTTATACAGAAAATGGAAAACCAGCGATTGAAGATATTACCATGCAAATCCACAAAGGTGAGAAAATAGGGATTGTTGGACAAGTGGGAAGTGGAAAATCTACTTTAATGAATATTTTGGCTGGATTTTATGAAATCCCAAATAATACTGTAAAAATCAATGGAATTGACTGCAATGAATATAAAAGAGAAAGCATTTTTAGCAAAATTGGTTATGCCACACAAAAAAGTATCATTTTAGATGAAAACATCAAAAATAATATTGACATGAAACAAGAAAGAAAGCAAGAGGAAATTGAAACAGTGGCTAGTAAATCAGAATTATTAGAAGATATTGAAAAAATGGAAGAAAAATTTGACACCAAAATTGGAGAAAATGGTTCCAAAGTTTCTGGTGGACAAAAGCAAAGAATTCAAATTGCACGAACACTACTAGAAACAAGAGATGTCAATATTTTTGATGATAGTTTATCTGCTTTAGACAGTGAGACCGAAAAAAAGGTATTACAAGCAATTGAAAGAGAAGTTGGCGATCACACACTCATTGTTGTTTCCAATAAAATTAGTAGGATGGAAAATATGGACAAAGTCTATTTATTAATAGACGGAAAAATCGAGAGCTGTGGCACACATCAAGAATTATTACAAAACAATGAATTATATCGAGAATTAAGTCAATATGAGAAAGAAGGTGCATCGCTATAAAAAGTATTCTAAAAAAACATTGGAAATCTTATATTTTGATTAGTATTTTATTGATTTTGTGCAATACCTTAAGTACCATTCATCCTTTTATTATGAAACAAATTGTAGATGTTGATTTTCAAGCCACTAATGTACAAACCATTTTGTTAAAATTAGTTTTTGCCTATACCTTGGTTCATATTGCTTGTGCCATTTCCAAAAATGTAAGAAACGTAAAAGTGAATATATTAATGGCAAAAATGTTAAGAGATATTAGAGAAAAATTATTTGACACAGTCTTAAAATTCAAAATGAAAACTTTTGAAAAATACAATTCAGCACAACTGTATACTAGACTTACCACAGATGTGGAAGAATTATTTAATCTATTTTTTGGCGTTCTAAACGTAATTGTAAATGATTTGGTGTATTTATTGTTTATGGTAGCTATGATGTTTTTTGCTAATATTTCTTTAGCTTGGATTGGCTTTGCGACAATCTGTGCAATCGGTCTATCAACGATGAAATTTACCAATGTATTGGGTAAGTTGAATCGAGAAGTATTAAAAAGAAGAGATATAGAAAACAGAGAATTCTCTGAATTTTATAATAAAAGTAAATTGACTTATTTGTATCAATTGCAAGAAAGAAATAAAAAGAAGTCTGATTACTTATTTGAGGAAGAACTTAAGGTAAAGAAAAAGTATATATTTGTTCATAGCTTTACCTACTGGGCATTAATACTATTAGAAGCGATAGGAATTTATGCAGTTCTTTATTATGCATTAAACATCAATCTTTCCATATCCGTTGGAAGCTTGTATTTAATTTTATTTTACATCAAAGAATGTAGAAGTCCGCTAAGTGAGATATGTGACCAATTAGAGGAAATTCAAACTTGTTTGGCATCGTATCAAAGAGTAAAAGAAATTTTACAAGAAAAGGATCTAGAAGATTTATCAGCTGGCGAAGAAATGGATCGAGTGAAGGGAGATATCGAATTCCAAAATGTATGTATGAATTATGACAAAGAAATGGTTTTAAAAAATATATCTTTTGTGATTAAAGAAGGAGAAAAGGTAACCATTGCAGGAAGAACGGGGGCCGGAAAATCTACTTTAGTCAATGTATTGATGAGGTTGTATGACATCAAAAGTGGTAAAATATGGATCGGAAATCAAGATATTCATAAAATATCAGTCAAAAGTTTAAGGAACAATATTTCTTATATCTCGCAAAATCCTTATATCTTTGCCGATACAGTAAGGAATAATATCCGATTAGGTAACCAAGAAATAACCGATGAACAAATTACAAAACTTGCAAAGGAAATTGGAGTAGACCATTTATTTGAAAGACTACCACAAGGACTGAATACCAAAATAAAGGCAGATGAGATGTCTTATGGCGAATTGCAAATTATTGCTTTTATTCGTGCTATTTTACATCATGCCAATATTTATATTTTCGATGAACCAACTTCAAATATCGATTTAAAGACGGAAAATATGATCCAGAAAATCATAGATCACATTTCAAAGGTAAGTACAGTTATTATTATTGCTCATAGAAAGTCTACCATTGCTAGTTCGGATAAGGTGATTTATTTGAAAGATGGACAGGTGTATCATGTAGATAAAAAATAGAAAAAAATAAATAATTATGCAAATATGATAGACTTTTTGAAAGAAATGTTATAAAATCCTTATCATAGAAAGTAAGTTTAGCAGATGTGTGTGTTGCCTTCTACCTTGATTTTTTATCAAGAGTTAGGAGGTGAGGCTATGTTAGAAGTATTAGCATTCCTAGTAATAGGATTAATGATATCAATAACAATTAATTTAGCCTTACTATGTATTATATACATACAATGGGTTAATAGTCATATAAAATAAAAAAACTACACATTTGCTTGGCAGAGCGATGTGTAGTTTTACAAATTTATATTTGGCAACCACATTTCTGTGATTACTTACTTTCTATTTTTATTATACTCTAAATATAGAAAAAGTCAAGAAATATGAAAAAATTATTTTTAAGAATATTAAGGAGGAAGATTTATGTTGTTAGCGAACAAGTTAAATTATGGAGATACGATAGGAGTGGTTGGAGTAGCGAATAGTTTAAAGTATACTGTAAATAGAGAGGATTTATTTTATAAAGCAGAGAAGTTTTTACAAAGCAAAGGTTTTAAAGTAAAAAGAGGAAAATATGTATTAGAGGATTATTATGGTTCAGCAGGGACAAGAGAGCAAAAAGCGGAAGATTTTATGAATATGTTTCAAGAGGATGAAGTAAAAGCTATTATTTGTTTACTAGGAGGAAAAACTTGTAACACTTTTATTGATCTACTGGATTATGAAGTAATCAAACAAAACCCTAAAATACTAGTAGGATATAGTGATATCACAGTATTATTACAAACTTTATGGAATAAAACAGGTTTAGTTACTTTTTCACGGACCAGATTTTATTGGTTATGGAGAAGAGACAGCAGAAGAAAGATTTGCCGATTTTGAAAGTGTTTTTATTAATAAAAAAATACAAAAGTTTTATCAAGGAGAGAAAAAAATCATCAAAGAAGGAAAAAATAGCGAGATTATTGGTAAATCGATAGGAACGAATTTGGGAAGTATGATGCATTTGGTAGGAACGAAATATCTTCCTGATATGACAGATAAAATTCTATTCATAGAATCTTATCGTACTTCACCAAATGAATGTCAAAGAAGATTTGAGCATCTAAGATTAGCAGGTATGTTTGACAAAGTGAAAGCCGTTGTGATTGGCTATAATTATGATTTACAGAAAAATGGAGATAGCTATCCGCAAATGGAAGATATTTTATTGCAATATACGAAACAATATGATTTCCCGATCATAAAATGTAATGATTTTGGACATAAAATAGCGAATAGTATTGTTCCAGTAGGAGTGGATACTAAAATAGATATCGAAAAGAAAAAGATAGAATTTATAGGAGAATTCTTGAAATAATGTCCCCATTTACTCGCAGAACCAGTGGGGAAAATTAGAAGGAGTTTATAAAGTGAACAGTTATGATAGCTTAAATAGACTAATTGATACCATAGAAAAAAACCTAGAAAATGAAATAGATTACAACGAATTAGCCAAAATAATAGGAACATCTTCCTATGCCATGCAAAGAATTTTTACATTTCTAACGCGGAATAACAGTAACAGAATACATCAGAAAGAGAAGATTAAGTAAAGCAGCAGAAGAACTAAGAAAAACAAATCACAGAATAATTGATATAGCCATTAAATATCATTATGACTCTCCTGTATCTTTTTCCAATACTTTCAAAAAGATATATGGACAATCACCCGCAAATTTTAGAAAAAGTAACACAGAAATAACATTTTTCCCTAAAATAGAAATTAATCCAGATATCAAAGGAAAGAAAGAATTAAAATATCGCATCGTAGAAAGAGAAGAACAGACCTTTTATGGCAAAACAACAGGAGCTATTTGGGAATATGATTCGCAAGCCATACAAAATTTGTATGAAGAAGTAAGAAAAGATGGAAGCCTAGATTTTATCATTCATCATAGTAAAGGAAAAGAGTTATATTATGGCATCTTTGAGCCAATTTTTCAAAAAAATCAATATACTGAAAAAGGAAGGTATTATATAGTAGGAACAAAACCAAAAGAAGGTTTTGTAGAAATAAAACTTCCGAAATGCCAATGGGCTTGTTTTATTAGAGATATAGTCTAATAAAGGTACTTTTTTAATAAAGTCCCCATTTTATCCCAGAACCAGTGGGGACGAAAGGGAAGGATATGAAAAAGAAAAGTTATATATTTGTATTAATTTTATTGAGTGTGATGATATCTTATTTAAGCTTTCAGACAGCAGTATATATTAGTTATGCGATAGATGGGATTTTATTTAATCATGCAGAAAAAATCCCAAACTATATGAAACCCGTTTTAGAGATGAATCCATTAAAAGGGCTTGCTATTATAAGTATGATCCTTATAATCATGAACGTACTCATTGCTTTTATGCAATATATGAGAGAAAGAGTTACGACTAATTTTACATTAAAGATTGGTTGTGATTTAAAGAAGAAATTGTATGCTCATATTTTAAAATTGGAGTATGGAAGCTATCAATCTTATAGTAAAGTAGAAATGCTACAAAGAGTGAATGAGGATGCCCAAGATTATACGAATTTTTTTAAAGTGCAGTTTAATTTGATACTAGATATTGTATCTTTGGGATTTTTTATGATAAGTAAAGGGGTTTCGTTAAATCCTTCTATTACCATGTATTTGTTAATAACGATTGCTCTTATGTTAGCATTTGCTTTATGGTATTATCAAAAAATGACACAAATATTGAATAAAGTGATTCATAAAAAGAAAAAGATGTTAGGACATATGATCAGTAATATAAATCATTTCAAATTTATTAGAATTTATAATCGACAAAAAGAAGAAATACAGAAATATAAAAGATTAAATAGAGAATATACACAACAAGATGTGAAATTTGTGGACTTGATTTTGTTTTATGAGATTGTAAGTGAACATATGACTTATTTAAAAGATCCTATCATTTATCTATTGGGAGGAATTGCCATTATGAGAGGCGATATGACACTGGGAGCATTAGCTACTTTTATCCTATTGGCAAGTAACATATTAGGTTGTTTGTATACATTTGGAGAGAATTTGGAAGTATTAGATACGTTCTTAGTGGTAAAGCAAAAAATCAAAAAATTAATGGCATTGAAGGAAGAGAAAAATCAGAACGATTCTTATAATTTAGAGGGAGACATTGTATTTCATAATGTTTCTATTAGCATTTCTCAGAAAGAAATTTTATCAAATTTAAATTTTAGGGTTAAAAAAGGAGAGAAAATAGCTATTATAGGGGAAAATGGAAGCGGTAAAAGTACGTTAGCCAAAGCCATATTAGGATTTTATCCAATACAAGGAAATATTTACCTAAATAATCATAACAATAAACAGTTAAATCCATCTAATATAAGGCAGTACATAGATTTTATTTCAGGGG
The DNA here is from genome assembly GCA_947567695.1 of uncultured Clostridium sp. GTDB lineage: Bacteria > Bacillota > Clostridia > TANB77 > CAG-508 > CAG-269. The sequence continues at coordinate 7,713 of CANONT010000004.1, read as the reverse complement.
AAGCTAATCTATTTACAGGAACGATATTAGAAAATATACAGCTAGGTAGCAAAAACACAGAAAAAGAATTGACAAGAGTTGTAAAAGAAGCGGAGATTTATCATGATATCAAACGATTTGAAGAAGGCTATCAAACAGTAGTGGGAGAGAAAGGTGTTAAACTTTCTGGTGGACAAAAACAGAGAATTTTGATAGCGAGAGCATTGCTTAGAAATAAACCAATTATGATATTTGACAATGGTTTTAGTAAATTAGATAATAAAACAACCGATCAGATTCTTCAAAATTTGATCAAGAAATATCCACAAACTACGATGATTTTTATTACCCATAAGTTGGAGATAGAAAATTACGTAGATAGGGTTGTTAAACTTGAAAAGGGGACTTCAGAAATACAAACTTAGTCACTTACTTAGTGTTACCATTAAAATGTTTGCTATTAAGCTAAAAAATAAAAAGAGGAATAAAAGATGAAATTAAAAGAAAAATTCAAACAATTTAATACTATGTATGAAGATGTTGGTTATCATAATAGATTTATCGCTTTATTTGCCTTGATTATAGTAACTGCAGTAATAGATATAGTAACCATTCCTTTTATAGTACAAGAAATATTAAATGTTGAAATTCCGCAACACAATTTAAAAGGATTGTCTATTTTTGTTGGTATTTATATCTTTATTCTATTAATACAATGTTATATGGTTTTAAAACATTGCGAGATGAGATGCCATTTATCCAGATGGATTAAAAGGGATTTACGAAATAGAATATTTGAAAAATTACAAAAAGTAAAGGCTAAGTTTTTCGATGAGAACGAATCAGGTGTTATTTTACAATTTTTACAAGATGATACGCAAAATGCAGGGGAATTATTTCCAATTGCCAGCACAGAAATGTTTGTTATGGGGTTGATAAGATTTTCCATAGAAGCAGTTTTTTTGTTATTTGTTAATTTAAAGATTACTGTTATTATTTTAGGATTCTATTTTTTAGGCTTTATCGTTACTTTGCTTTTCAATCGCAAAACCATGGCAAAAATAATAGAAATTAGAAAAATTAATCAAGAAATCTATACAACCATCAACGAAGGAATACAAAGCTTTTTAACGATTAAGACATTAGAAATGATTCAGCAAAAAATAAAAGATTTGGAAACCAAACTAGAAATCTATCGTACGGAAAGTTCAAAATTGGAGAAAATTATTAGTATCTATCATAGTATATTTTCTTTTATTATTTCGTTTTCCATTATTACCATTATCTATTTGGGAGGAATGGATGTGTTACAAGGTTTTATGACCTATGCACAAATTATGATTATGATCGATTATTCTGGTTATCTTGAATTTGACTTTAGTTGGTTTACGAGACATTTAACAGATTTTAATCAATCGTTTTTTGCCTATTTCAAAATTTTGGAACTGTTAGAGAAAACAGAAGAGGAGGATTTGAAAAAGGGCGAAAAACTGACTGACAAGATTACAAGTATTGAATTTGACAAAGTATCTTTTTCTTATAATAATACAAAGAAAAATATTAAGAATTTTTCTTTGTCAGTAGCAGAAAATGAAAAAATAGCGTTAATTGGTAAGACAGGAAGCGGAAAAACAACGGTTACCAATTTGCTAGAAAGATTGTATGAACCCCAACAAGGAGAAATCCGAATCAATCAAAAGGATTATAGAGAATACAATATTGCTTCTATTCGTAATAAAATCGGATATATTATGCAAGAGGTGGAAATGGTGCCAAATACCATTATAGATAATATTAAATATGTAAATCAAAAGATTACAAAAGAAGAAATTATAGAGATATTTAAAAAATTGAGATTGCATGAAAAAATTATGTCTTTACCCAAAGCGTATCGTACCAATATTTACGAAAATCCAGATGTGCTTTCTACGGGAGAAAGACAAATGATTAGTTTTGCTAGGATTATGGCTATGAATCCAGATGTGGTAATTTTGGATGAGGTGACTTCTAATTTGAGTTGGGGGAATGAAGCTTTGATTAAAAATGCATTGGATCAAGTGACGCTCGGAAAGATTACTTTTATGATTGCTCATAGATTGTCTACGATTGAGAAGTGTGATAAGGTTGTGGAGATGAGAGATGGGAAAATAGTTGATCTTAATATATGAGTATGCTAAGGTAAAACTTTTCATGAAAACTATTAGAGAAAAATCAACATAAAAGTCATAAATTTTTCTTTACAACTAGCAATTTTTTCCTATTTATGATATACTAATTATGTAAAATTGAAATTTATAGGGAGTAGAAAGAATGAAATTTGATGAAGATGAAGAATTTGTACCAAAGATAGATAAAAAAGAAGTAGAAAAACCTAAGTTAACCAAAGAAGAAATTGCAAAATACTATCAAGATTATTATAAATACTTAAAAGACATTTATCCAGTAGCACATTTTAATATTTCGGGGAAAAATGGAGAAAAATTATGTTTTTATAGAGGCAATTTACATTACAGAGAAGAACCAGTGTCTTTAGTTTATTATTTAAGAGATGAGAAATTTAGAGAATTTGAGAAGCAGAAAATGGCAAGCAATTTAAGAGGAGAAGAATTTAAAGATGAAAAAAAAGGGGATGTAAAAGCTTCCATTATAATAGATAAAGAAAATAAAGAATTTAAATTCTCGGTAGAATGGAATTATAAAGGAAATGGTTATGGAAGAGCAATTTATGAAAATTGTTCACAAATTTTAGATATTTTAGGAATTCACGATAAAGAAGAATATAAAATACAAGTTTCAAGTAGCGCAGATCATGAATTTTTGAAAAAAATGCATACAGAGGAATTAGTTGCTAGAACTAAAAGTGAACCTAATACAGAAAATGCAAAACAAATTTTAAAAGAGTTTGCCCAATATCCCAATATTATGCGATTAAGTGATATCAATGCGATTGTCAACTATGCAAAGAAATCGAATGTTTCTATTCAAGAGATTGCAGAAGCATTAAATGAAAATGCGTTTAATATAGATGAAAATGTTTTATGTAATCAATATGGTGATATTATTAACGATGAAGATATAGAACAATTTAGGAAATTTGGAATTACTGGAATAAAAGCAACCTGTATGCATGAACATTTTATGAAAGATAAAAGTTTTGAATTTTTAAAACTAATAATTGATGCAGACAAGGAAGATACAACATTAGAATTTAGAAGAATTTTTGAGGAATTAAAACAACAATGTGAGGAAGCGAAAAAAAAAGATAAATATATACCAGATAATTTAAAGCAATTTGGAGAATTAGAACATATTATTTTAGATTGGAGATATCCAGAATTATTATTCCAAAATCTTGAGTTAGAACTGCAGAAAATTGTTAAAACACAAGCAATTAATAGTTTTGAGAAATTTGATCCAGATCATAAAAGTTATACATTGAGAGATGATAAATATACTGCTTGGACTTATAGCGTTTTAAATAACGCTGGTTGGATGGATAAAGAAGCATATATTTCTTTATATCAAAAAGCACTTAATCGCAATTATAATTTAGAAGAATTTGATCAATCAATCTGTGGAATGATTGACAAGAACTCAAGAAGGGAAGCGAAACAAGAAATACTTCAAAATGCGTATTATCCATATCCAAAGCAAAGTTGGCAAAAATCACATTCTTGGGAAGAAGACCATAGAATTTCAAAAGTTGCAATTCCACAAGAGCTAATCCAAAGAGGAGAGGTACGAAATAGAATAAAACAAGAAATTATAAAACAAGGGATTGCTAGAAAAACAAAAATCAAAACAGATATGACAGGAATTGGGAAAGATGGAAAACCTTTTGTTGTGGATAATTTAAAAGATTGGTTATTTGGCGTTCCAAGAGCTCATGGGAATTTGCAAATGATGGGAACCGATGCAATAGCATTTCCACCACAAACTCCTGTATTTGCCATTAAGATGATAGAACAAGTTTTAGAAGATTTAAGCTATCCAAGCGTTAGTGGAAGAGGAGAATAAATATTAAACATGAAAATATCTAACTATAAATTTGCAATAGTTAGATATTTTTGTGTAAAAAAGACACCAAACTCTTGTTTTTAAAAAAGAAATATAGTATAATAAGAATTGAAAATGTCCCCACTGGTTCCGGGATAAAATGGGGACGTTAAAAAAGTTAAGATGTCTCCACTTTATCCCGGAACCAATGGGGAAAAAAACAGGGGGAAGGTTTATGAATGATAAAATTACCATAAAAGGAGCAAAAGAGCACAACTTAAAAAATATAAATTTAGAAATACCGAGAGATAAATTAGTCGTCATTACAGGACTTTCTGGGTCAGGGAAATCAAGTTTGGCTTTTGATACTTTATATGCAGAGGGTCAAAGGCGATATGTAGAAAGTTTATCTTCATATGCAAGACAATTTTTAGGATTGATGGAAAAGCCAGAGGTAGAGAGAATTGACGGATTATCACCAGCGATTTCGATTGACCAAAAAACGACTTCTAAAAATCCACGTTCAACAGTTGGAACGGTAACGGAAATCTATGATTACATTCGTCTATTATATGCCAGAATTGGAGTTCCTTATTGTCCAAATTGTCACAAAAAGATAGAAAAACAAAGTATTGACCAAATTATTGACAATATTATGAGTTTGCCAGAAGGAACTAAAATTCAAGTATTGGCACCAGTGGTAAGAGGGAGAAAAGGTGAGTTTACGAAACAATTAGAGGGTTACCAAAAAGACGGATTTGTTAGAGCCAGAATTGATGGAGAGGTCTATGAATTAGGAATAGATGAAATTCATTTAGACCGAAAGAAAAAGCATGAAGTAGAATTGATTGTCGACAGATTAGTCATTAAACCAGATATTGTAAGTCGATTAACCGAATCAGTAGAGATTGCTTTAAAACATGCAGATAAGTTAGTTTTAATTGATGTGGTAGGTCAAAAGCCAGTTTTGTATAGTTGTAATTATGCTTGTCCAGATTGTGGATTTAGTTTTCCAGAATTAACACCAAGAATGTTTTCTTTTAACAATCCATTCGGAGCTTGTCCAACCTGTACAGGGATTGGCTATTTAATGAAAATGGACGAAGATTTAATCATTCCCGATCAGAATAAAACTTTGTACGATGGAGTAAAAGCTTTTGGAGCAAGTACCATGAAAAAAGGCGATACCATGGCAAAAATGTATTTTGAAAGTATTGCTAACTATTATGATGTGCCAATTAAAAACAAGAAAATAAAAGATTTGCCAAGATGGTTTTTAGAGAAGATTTTATATGGGACAGGAGACGAAGAAATTGATTTTGAATATTCTTCTTATGCAGGCGTTCGCAAATTTAAAGCACCTTTTGAAGGCGTTATTCCAACTTTAGATAGACGTCATAGTGAAACCAAGTCACAGGGGATGAGAGATTTTTATGAAATGTATATGAGTAACTCACCATGTTATGAGTGTCATGGAGCTAGACTAAAACCAGAGATTTTAGCGATTAAAGTAGGGGATAAAAACATCAACGAATTGACAGATATGCCAATCAATCAGATTAAGAAATATCTAAATGCTCTAACCTTAACGAAAACAGAAGCCATGATATCAGAGTTAATTTTAAAAGAGATTGACCAAAGATTACAATTCTTGATGGACGTAGGTTTGGAATACTTAACACTTTCCAGAAATGCGGGGAGTTTGTCAGGAGGAGAGGCTCAAAGAATTCGTTTAGCAACCCAAATTGGGTCTGGATTAACAGGCGTGTTATATATTTTAGATGAACCAAGCATTGGACTTCATCAAAGGGATAATGACAAGTTGTTAGCTACTCTTAAAAAATTACGAGATTTAGGAAATACCCTTTTAGTAGTAGAGCATGACGAAGATACGATGTATGCAGCAGATCAAATTATCGATATTGGTCCAGGTGCTGGAACCCATGGTGGACAAGTCATGGCACAGGGAACAGCAGAGGAAGTAAAACAGGTAGAAGATTCGATTACAGGACAGTATTTGAGTGGCAAAAAGCAAATAGCAGTACCGAAAAAAAGAAGAAAACACACGAAAACCAAGGTTATTGAAGTGCAAGAGGCAAGTGAAAACAATTTGAAAAATATTAGTGTAAAATTCCCATTGGGGGTATTCAATTGTGTAACAGGTGTTTCTGGTTCAGGAAAATCCACTTTAGTGAATGAAGTTTTATATAAAACTGTTGCCAAAGAATTAAATGGTTCCAATGAAAAACCTGGTAAATGCAAAGGTGTGAAAGGCTTACAAAATATTGATAAAATCATCAATATTGATCAATCTCCAATTGGAAGAACACCACGTTCCAACCCAGCAACTTATACAGGCGTTTTTGATTTGATTCGTGACATCTTTGCTAGTACAGAAGAAGCTAAAATGAGAGGTTATCAAAAAGGTAGATTTAGTTTTAATGTGGCAGGAGGAAGATGTGAGAGTTGTAATGGCGATGGCGTTCACAAGATTGAAATGCATTTCTTGCCAGATATTTATGTGCCATGTGAAGTGTGTAAAGGAAAACGCTATAATCGTGAAACGCTAGAAGTCAAATATAAAGGAAAAACCATTGCTGATGTTTTAGATATGACCGTAGAGGAAGCTTTGACCTTTTTTGATAAAATCCCAAAAATCAAACAAAAAATGCAAACTTTATATGATGTAGGTCTTAGTTATATCAAACTAGGACAACCATCGACAACTTTATCAGGCGGAGAGGCACAAAGGGTGAAACTGGCAACAGAATTGTCCAAAAGAGCAACTGGTAAAACACTTTATATTTTAGATGAACCAACAACTGGTCTTCATATTGCAGATGTTCATAAATTAGTTGATATTCTACAAAGATTAGTAGATACAGGAAATACGATTATTGTGATTGAACATAATTTGGATTTGATTAAAACTTGTGATCATATTATTGATTTGGGTCCAGAAGGTGGCGACAATGGTGGAGAGGTGGTTGCTATTGGCACACCAGAACAAATTTGCACGAATGAACGAAGTCATACTGGTAGGTTTTTGAAGAAGTATTTGGCATGATTTAAGATAGATTACTTAGTAAAAGATTTTAAAGTTCAAGATATTATTAACGCAGAAAATTTGAAAAGTAAAATTAGTGTAAAAGGCTACAAAATTTTTGATTTTTATAGAAGAACCCGACTACTAAGTAGTCGGGTCAATTGAACACTAGTTTGTACCACATTTTAAGAGGTAAGTTTGATGTATTTTGACAGATGATGTAAAATACTGACAAAATTTTGCTCATCAAATGCTTGCCTAAAATCCAATATTACTTGGGCAATATTATTTCCAGTAGCTCTTGAAGAAAATTTATCAAGAGGTGGATCTGGTGTTAAGCAATATAATTGCATTAACTTATAGAACTGTTCGGGAGTACTAAAATTTCTGTTTTCAATATCGGAAAGAGCTTTTTTAGAAACATACTCCTTTGTAATTTTGAAAACTTCTACACAAGTAGGACCGTTGGTACCTAAGAATAACTTGATAATTGGCGACCCCATATAAAAGTCATAAGAAGATGGCGTTAAATCTTTCATTTTGTCACCTATCCTTGAAAAAAATACAGACAAAAAGTCTGAGTTAGAATAGCTAGAAGAAGCATCTAACATTGCCATTAAATTAAGGAAGTCAGTGATTGAATCTCTGTGGGGTGCATTCCCCGACGCTTGCGTCGTAACAAGCCCTGTGAT